>JAATGX010000113.1 GCA_015688915.1 Desulfuromonadales bacterium | reverse complement strand
TATAAGCTCCCCTCCTTGATAAGGAGGGGTTGGGGGTGGTCGCTTTTAGTATTATCTTGGCTGCAACCCGGAATTACACCTCGTCGGGCGGAAAATCGGCACCTTTCGTGACCTCGGCCCAGGCTTCGAAGTCCTTGCGCAGGGCCGCCAATTTCTCAAAGGCACCGGCAAAAGCGGGCTTCCCGAGCAGCAGGCGGAGCGGCGGCTCCGGGGATTCAACAGCCTTGACCACGGCGGCAGCGGCCCGGACCGGGTCCCCCGGCTGTTTCCCGCTGTAACTGCGGATCATCTCCCGGCGCGCGCCGACCGTGCCGTGGTAGTCGGCGATGGTCTCGGTCGCCTCGTTCGCCGACCTTCCAGCCCAATCCGTGCGGAAGGGACCCGGCTCCACCAGCAATACCTTGATTCCAAGGGGGGCCACTTCCTGGGAGAGCGATTCCGAGAGCGCCTCCACGGCGAACTTGGTCGCGTTGTAGAAGCTCAGGGCCGGAAAGGCCACGAGGCCGCCGATGGACGAGAAATTGACGATCATGCCCGAACGGCGTTTGCGCATTTCGGGCAGCACGGCGCGGGACATCTGCGTGAGGCCCCACACGTTGATCTCGAACATCCTCCGCACCTCGTCGAGATCGCTTTCCTCGAACGAACCGAAATACCCGATGCCGGCGTTATTGACCAGGACGTCGATTCCGCCAAACCGCTCTTCCGCGGCCGCGACCGCCGCCGCAATCTGGCTCGGGTCGGTGACGTCGAGCCGGAGCGCGAGCGCATTCTCCTCGTGTCCCGCCACGAGATCCTCAATCTGACTCTTGTTGCGCGCGGTCACGACCACGCGATAGCCGCGTTCGAGCGCGTGACGGGCAAGCTCCCGGCCGAAACCGGTGGAACAGCCCGTGATGAACCAAACCTTGCTTGACATGATGGCTCCTTTCTTGTGTGACAGGGGAACTATTTCGGCTCGATTTTGAATAGCTGCTTGCCCATGGCCACCCGCTCCTTCAACCCGGGTTCCATCACGGCAACCACCTCGGCGAGGAAGTCCGGGATCGAGATATGCTGGGGACATTTGTCCAGGCATGCGCCGCAAGCGGTGCACAGGGAGGCGTACCCCGGCTTGCTGTTGATCAGTTCGTCGCTCATCCGGAGGGCATAGGTGAGCTTCACGACCTCCGCATTGCCGAACATGCTCATCTTGTTATAGAAGTCAAAACAATCGGGAATCGATACACCTGCCGGACAAGGCATGCAGTAGCCGCAACCGGTGCAGCCGACCTTCATCAGTTCATGGTACTTCCGGCCGACCCGATCCACCAGGGCCAGTTCCTCTCCGGTAAGATCCCCGGCATGGGCCGTATCCGCGATGGCGAGGTTTTCCTCCACATGGCTCTCCTCGTTCATGCCGGAGAGGAGCAGCGTGACCTCCGGGTGGTTCCATACCCAGCGCAGAGCCCATTCCACGGGCGTGCGCCGGACGTGCGCCCCGTCCCAGAGTTCCCCGACGGCGGGCGGCGGGGTGGCGAGGCCGAGATTCCCCCCGCGCAACGGTTCCATGACGATCACCGCCAAGTCCCTGGAGGCGGCGTATTTCAGCCCCTCGGCACCGGCCTGATACTCCTGGTCCAGGAAATTGTACTGGATCTGGCAAAATACCCAGGGGTAGGCATCGACGATCCGCTTGAAATCCGGCCCTAGCCCGTGGAAGGAAAAACCCGCATTGACGATGCGTCCGTCAGCCGTGGCCCGGTCGA
This sequence comes from Desulfuromonadales bacterium, assembly GCA_015688915.1. Taxonomy (GTDB): domain Bacteria; phylum Desulfobacterota; class Desulfuromonadia; order Geobacterales; family Pseudopelobacteraceae; genus JACPFJ01. The sequence continues at coordinate 8,336 of JAATGX010000113.1, read as the reverse complement.
GAAAATCGCTGACGCCGAGCCTCTCCATGGTGTCCCACAAGGGGCCATCAAGGGTATGAATGAGGTAGTAGTCGATGTGGTCGGTGCCCAGTTTTGCCAGTTGGGCGGCCAGGTACCGGTCCATGTCTTCGCGGCTTTTGATCATCCACGAGGGGAGCTTGGTCGCGACCTTGACCTTGTCCCGGTATCCGTCCTGCAGGGCCCGGCCGAGCAGCGGTTCGCTCCCGCCGCCGCGGTATGGCCAGGCTGTGTCAACGTAATTTACGCCGTGGTCGATGGCATGGCGAATCTGGCTGATCGCCCGTATTTCATCGATCCTCCCATCCTTCATGGGCAGACGCATGCACCCGAATCCCAGTATGGAGAGCTCATCCCCGTTCTTCGGCACTGTTCTGTATTGCACGCTCGTTCTCCTTTTTGCCCTGTTCGATCGGACGTGACGCCGGACATGGCGTCCCACCTCAGCCTGATAATAGAATTCAACGGGCCGTATATTCAATACACGTTTCTGCTGAAGGCTTGCTTATTTCTGTTGAACGCCGGAAAATGTGGTGAATTGTGTCGCGAAGGTATGCTATCACGTTTCAGGAAACCGGGAGGCTGACAACTCGGCGCAGGGGACTGCGGACAGGGAAAACAGGGTGGAATTGGTACGACCGGCAACAGTGGTGGCCCGACATGGCTTTCAGCCCTGGAACCCCTACCCTTTCAACCCCACTTCTTTGGCCAACGCGCTCCAGGCCGGCAGGCTCCGCTCGATAATCCCCTTGTTCACACAATAGGCGATGCGGAAGAAACCGGGGGCGCCGAAGCCGGCTCCGGGCACCAGCAGGATGTGGTGTTTCTGGGCCAGCGTGACGAATTCCACGTCATCGGCCAACGGCGATTTCGGAAACAGGTAAAAGGCGCCGTCCGGACGGACCATGCCGAACCCCATGGCGCCCAATTCCCGCACCAGCAGGTCCCGCTTGGCCTGGTATTCGGCGATATCCACCGATTCGTCCTGTAGTTTGGCCACCAGGCGCTGCATCAGGGCCGGGGCATTGACGAAGCCGAGCACCCGGTTGCTGAAGACCGCCCCCTCCATGAACTGCATCACCGTGTCCATGGCCGGGTTGGCGGCCAGGTAGCCGATGCGCTCCCCCGGCAGGGCCAGGTCCTTGCTGTGGGAGGTGACGATGACCGAGCTCTCCACCAGCGGAAAGATGTTGGGGACATGCTTGCCGTCATAGGCGATGCGGGCATACGGCTCGTCGGAGATGACGTAGACCCGGCGTCCGTTCCGTGCGCGAACATCCTTGAGCAGTTCGCCCAGTTGCCTGAGGCTCTCCTCGGGATAGATCACGCCGGTGGGGTTGTTGGGAGAACAGATGATGATGGCTCGGGTCTTGGGGGTCAGCGCCTTCTCGATGGCGTCGATGTCCAGTTGGAACGTTTCATGGTCGGTCCAGACCTCCACCGGCACGCCGCCGTGGTTGTCGATGTAGAATCTGTATTCCACGAAATACGGCGCCAGGATGATGACCTCCTCCCCCGGGTTGAGGATGGTCTTGAGCACCACGTTCAAAGCACCGCCGGCCCCGCAGGTCATGATCACGTGTTCAGGGCCGACGGCAAGCCCCGAATCCTTCGACAGCTTGGCCGCCACGGCGGCGCGGGTTTCGACATACCCGGCATTGTTCATGTAGCGATGCATGCCGGGCAGCGGGTCCCGCGCCAGGGCCAGCAATTCGCGCTGAAAGGCCTCGGGCGGCTCCACATCCGGATTCCCCAGGGTGAAATCGTGGACGTTCCCGGCGCCGAACTCCCGGCGCAGCCGTTCCCCCTCCTCGAACATCCTGCGAATCCATGATGATTTTGCTATATGACCGGCGATCTTCATGGCAATAGCCATACCCTGTTTCCTCCGTGTTGTTTTTTCTGATAGATAGGATATATACAAACGAATCTTGGAGAACTCAATGGAAATTCCGCCCTACCCAGCCACACGGCCGCTCGAAATCGGCGACAAACCGACCCTGGACGACATCTTTACACACCTCCAGCCCCGCATTTCGGAGTTGACCTTTGCCGGGCTGTACCTGTTCCGGCGCGCCCACGACTATCATCTGACGCTGGTGGGGGATGCGACGGTGCTGCTGGGCAAGGGGTATGACGCCGGGCGCTATGTGCTGCCGCCGCTGGGGGGGGATGTGACGGCGGCACTCGACGTTCTGTTCGATAATGGGCTGGAACTTTATGGCGCGGACGAGGCGTTTGCGCAGCTCTACCTGGCGGAGACGGGGCTTGAGGTGACGGAAGAGCGGAGTTCCTTCGACTACCTCTATCTGCGGGAGGAGTTGGCCACCCTGCCGGGCAACCGGTTTCACAAGAAGAAGAACCGCGTCAATTACTTTGCCGCCCGCCACGCGTTCGAAGTCAACGTCTTTCAGCCGAACCACCGCTGCGGTTGCCTGGAACTGCTCGACACTTGGTATAGGATGGCGGAGCACGAGGAGAATGCGTCCCTGGACCTGGAACTTGAAGCCACCGCCGAGGCGATAAGCACGGCCGTTGACCTGGGGTTGGAGGGGGTGGTGGTGACCGTGGGCGGAGAAGTCAAAGCCTTTGCGCTCGGCGAGCGTCTCAACCGGGAGACGGCCGTCTGCCATTTCGAGAAGGCCGACCCGTTCATGGAGGGGCTGTCACAGCTCGTCAACCGCGAGTTCAGCCGCCTGCTATTCACCGACTGCCGCTATGTCAACAGGGAACAGGACCTGGGCGAGCCGGGGCTGCGCAACGCCAAGCTCTCCTACCATCCGGTGGAACTGGTGAAGAAGTTTCGGGCGCGGCCGATCCCCCGGTAAAATAAACTTATTGCACTCTTTTCAAAAGTGTAGTAGAAAGGCTGTTCTCTAAAAGAGCGGCTTCTGTCGCATCTCCTTGCTCCGGGTTGGACCGGGGCTCGAAAACCGTGAGGAGGAATTACAACATGAGGAAGTACGAAACGATTTACATCCTCCAGCCGGACCTGGGCGAAGACGAGATCAAAGCCATCGCCGACAAGGTCCAGGACGTGATCGCATCCTACAAGGGTGCCTTCAATCGGCTGGAAGACTGGGGTATCAGGAAACTGGCCTACCCCATCAGGAAATGCGCCCGTGGACGCTATCTGTACCTGCGTTACGACGGCGGCCGGGAGTTGATTGCCGAACTGGAGCGCCGTCTCAGGCTTGACGAGAAAGTGCTCAGGTACCAGAGCGTCAACATCACCGACCTGCCCGAGAAACCTGTTGCCGAGAAGAAAGCGCCCGTGGCCGAGCCCGAAACGGCCGAGGCACCGGAAGCAGGTGAGGCTGTCGAGACAGCCGCCAACCCCGCCGAAACGGCTAACGAATAATTCCTGGAGGATATGAATCATGGCTGACGAAAGACCCACGAGCTATCAGAGACCCGCGAGCGGCCCGGGTGGCCCCCGCAAAAAGCGTCCCTTTCAACGCAGGAAGGTATGCCGTTTCTGCGCCGAGAAAAACCTGACCATCGACTACAAGGAGCCCCGCACGCTCCGCTATTTCATCTCCGAGCGCGGCAAGATCGTTCCCCGCCGCATCTCCGGAAACTGCTCCAGGCATCAGAGGGAGATTACCGAGGCCATCAAGCGCGCCCGCAATCTGGCGCTCCTGCCCGTCGCCTCGAACCATGTGCTCCCCTAACTGCCGGCCGCATGCGCTTTAATCAACAGACCCGCGCCGTTGCCCGGCAGCTCGGCGCCGCCGCTCTCGGCGCGGGCATTTCGTTCATACTGTTTGCCGCCTATATGGTCATTCCGCTGGCAGGCTTCTTCTCGGGCCTGCTGGCGCCCTTTCCGGCGGCTTTTTTCCGTTTGCGGCACGGCCTGGGAACGGCGGTCATCATCACGCTCGGGACCACGACCCTGCTGGTTGCCGGATTTGGTATTCAGGTAGGTGCGCTTTACCTGCTGCAATGCGGCGTGATCGCCCTGATGGTGCCTGAATTGCTCGTCAAGGGCTATGGGGCGGCCAGGACCATCACCTGGACCACGGCCCTCAATCTCGTTGTCATTGCCCTCGCGGCACTGGCATATGGCATCAACAGCGGGCAGAACATCCATGTGCTGGCAACAGAAGAGATCAACGCCGGCATAGCACAGACCGTCGCCATCTACGAAAACGCCGGCATCAAGGGTGATGATCTTGCCCTGATCAAACAGTCCATGGCCATGGTTGGCGCCGTGGTCAACAGGATCTATCCGGCCCTGCTGACCATTCTGCTGATCGCGACGACCAGCGTCAACCTGGCACTGATCAAGCGCTCCGCCGGCCGTATGGGGCTTGAGCTGAACATCGGCACTTTTAACGATTTCAGGAACCGGGACCCCCTGATATGGCTGCTGATCGCGGCCGGATTCGCCATGCTGGCGGGCACCCCGATTATCACCACCCCTGCCCTGAATGTGCTCGTGGTCGTCACGGTACTCTACTTTTTGCAGGGTCTGGCGGCCATCCTGACCATTATTGCCCGGCAGGCCTTTGTCGGCGTGCTGCGGACGATGCTGTTCCTGATGCTGGTATTTCAACCCTATCTCGCGGCAGTGGTAGCGGCATTCGGCATATTTGACCTATGGGGTGACTTCCGTACCCCCAGAAAACGGGAAAACCTGTAAAATCAGGCTTGAAAGGAGAGTAACATGAAGGTCATCCTGAAGGAAAACATCGAAACACTCGGCCACATCGGCGACATCGTCAAGGTAGCTCCGGGCTATGCGCGCAACTACCTGCTCCCCAAAGGGCTGGCTATCGAGGCCACCGAGAAGAATGCCAAGGCCCTTGATCATGCCCTGCGCCAACTGGCCTACAAGAAGGACAAGGTCACGGAGGCCGCCAAGGCTCTGGCGGCCAAGCTTGAGGCACTCGCAATCGAGTTGACGCACCAGGCGGGCGAGGAAGGCAAGCTCTTCGGTTCCGTCACCAACATGGAAATCGCGGCCTTCCTCAAGGACAAGGGCTTCGAGATCGACCGCAAGACGATCATACTGGTCGAGCCGATCAAGCAACTGGGCGACTACACCGTCTCGGTCAAGGTTGGCCCCGAAGTAACGGCAGCCATCAAGGTAAGCGTCAAAGCATCCTGATCACCGCGCCACACCTGTGGCAGCGGAAAGAGCCCGCCGGCAATCCCGGCGGGCTCTTTCCGTTTTCGGTACTCCCCTGCCTCGCCGAGGCCCCATCGCCCACGCCCGTCACCGTTACAATTCGGCTACGAAATGATGGGTATCGTATCTCACGGTTGACAATCACCTGCTCAGAGGAGAAAATGAGGCCATTTAGGTTGGAGGATTCGTGGATACCATCATACTGGAAATACTGGTCATTGCCCTGATGATCATAGTGAACGGTTTTTTCGCCTGTTCCGAATTCGCCATCATCTCGATGCGCAAGAGCCGTATCGCGCAGCTCGTGGCCGAAGGTGACGAACGGGCGCGCATCATCGAGGAGCTCCAGGATGACCCGCACCGCCTGCTGGCCCTGATCCAGATCGGGGTGACCGTGACCGGCACAACGGCGTCCACCATCGCCGGCATTATCGCCGTGGACCACCTGCGCCCCTGGTTGCAGCACCTCGACAACGACTTTCTGCGTCACGCCGCCGAACCGGCGGCGGCCACGACCATGGTCGCCATCATCTCCTATCTGCTGCTCATCCTGGGCGAACTGGTGCCCAAGGCGATCGGCCTGCAGTACGCCGACACCATTGCGTTGCGGATCGCCCGTCCGATCAATGTCCTGTCGCGTATCGGCACCCTGGCGGTGGGATTCCTGACCATTTCCAGCAAGGCGGTGATGAGGCTGATCGGCATCAGCGGCGGCGACCGGGAGGCGTTCATCACGCGTGAAGAGGTGCAGCACATCGTTGACGAAGGGCATGAAAGCGGCGTGTTCAGCGAAACCGAACAGGAATACATCCGTAACGTCTTCGAGTTCACCCATACCTGTGTCCGCGAGGTCATGGTGCCCCGCACCCGCATTGTCGGCCTGGATCTGGCCGCGCCCCGCGACGCCGTGGTCGCCACGGTGCTGGACAACATGTATTCCCGCTATCCGGTCTACCGCGGCAGCATCGAGGATATCGCCGGCGTGGTGCACGGCAAGGACCTGCTGAGCCAACTGGTGGCCGGGCGCCCCCTGGACCTGGTGGCCATCATGCTGCCGCCGGTCTTTGTCCCGGAGGGCAAGAAGGTCAACGATCTGCTGAAGGAGATGCAGGGGAGCCGCAACCAGATGGCCATCGTGGTGGATGAATACGGCGGCCTGAGCGGCCTGGTCACCACGGAGGATTTGCTCGAAGAGCTGGTGGGTGAGATCCGGGACGAGCACGACATAGGAGAGACGGGAGATATTCAGCACCTGCCGGACGGCACCCTGCTGGTGGATGGACTCCTGTCGGTCTTCGACATGGCCGAGATCATCGACGTCAAACTGGAGGACGATCCTCCCTTCGACACCGTGGCCGGCCTGATCCTGCACGAACTCGGACGCTTTCCCGTCCGCGGCGAGAGCATCCGGTGGCGCGAATACCGTTTCATCTGCGATGAAGTCACGCATACCTCCATCCTCAGGGTACGCATTGTCCCGGAGAAGGCATGAAGGTCCCCAAGCCAAAACAGACCTATATCAAACTCTCCGGCCTGATATTCCTGTTTCTGGGCGCCATCGTAATCGGGCTCGCGTTCTTCCTGCCGCGTCTGCTGGATGTAAATGCCTATCGGGACGAGATCGTGGCGAGCCTGCAAAAGTCGCTCAACCGCACGGTCAGCTTCAGCCGCGGTGAGTTTTCCATGGATCCGGGGCCTTCGTTCGTGTTCGATACCGTTGTGGTCAAAGAACCGGACGGCGGCAGCACCTTCCTTGCCGCCGAGCGAATCACCGTACATCTGGCCCTCCTCCCCCTGCTGAACAAACGGATCGTACTGCGGGAGATCAGCCTTGAGGGAGCGGAGGCGCAACTGATCCGCACCAGCGACGGCAAGCTCAATATCGACGACCTGCTCCAGGCGCGGCCCGGAGCGCTCCCGATAAAACTGAAAAAAGTGCTGGTCAGGAAGGGCATCCTGCACTGGCGCGACATGAACGTCGCGCAGACGGGGTTCACGGCTGACGTCACAAACCTGCACCTGTCTCTGGACAATCTTTCAGCCGGACATAAGGGAAGCTTCAAACTGTCCTGCGAACTGCCGGCCCCATCGGGCGCGGCAGGCTCCATCTCCCTGTCCGGAACGGCGAAACTACCGTCGGGAGCCGTATCCCTCATGGAAACGGAACTGAACGCCGACACGGACATCAAGCAGGTCGATGCGGGCCGGTTCTGGCCCTACTACGGACGGTTCATCCCCTTCGCAAACCCGGGGGGCCGATTCGACCTTGCCACCAGCTTCAAGGGAAAAGCGCGCGAGTTTGCGGCAAAGGGCAGGTTCCGCGCCAACGGGGCCGCCGTGACCTGGCCGACCGTCTTTCATGCCACCGTTGCCCCCCGCTCGCTCCAGATCGACTACACCATGAAGCTCACCGGCGCACTGCTGGACATCCCCTCGCTGGAACTGGGCACCGATGGGTTCAGGATCAAGGGAAGCCTCCAGGTGCATGACTACGCAGGCAAGGATCCGCGTATCGTAGCCAGGGCATCCACCCCGGCCACCTTCCGCTATGAGGATGTCAGGACCTATGTCCCCTACGGCATTATTCCCACGGACACCTCTGATTATATCGAACACAAGATCAAATCGGGGATTTTCAAGCTGGACACCGGTGTTCTGGATGGTCGCGTCAGCCAGATCGCCCACATGGAACGGGGTGACAACAGCAACACCCTCCTGATCCGGGGACCGGTGGAAAAGGCCGTTCTCAGCTATGGCCCCAAGGCACCGGCCTTCAACACCATCAAGGGCGTCATCGAACTGAAGGGAAAGAACTTCAACCTGATCGGCATGACCGGCATGTTCGGCACATCCCCGTTCAAGCTGCAAGGTTCCATCACGGAATACAATACCGACAAGACATCCGATTATCCGATACGCATGGAGATAACCCCCCGCGGCCCGGAAGTTGCCTGGCTGGCACGGATAGCCGGGGCATCGAAGCTGGAGTTCGGCGGCAATTCTAGCCTCGTCCTGAACGGCGGCGGCCATTACTCGGCCTACCGGTTGAGCGGCGACTGGGAGCTGAAACAGGCGGCCTACACCTTCCCGGGAGCTGTCCGTAAACCGGCCGGTACCCCGAACCATCTGGCATTCAATTCCACCATCAGAGCCGGAGAGACCAGGCTGAACAGCCTGACGTACC
>JAATGX010000033.1 GCA_015688915.1 Desulfuromonadales bacterium | reverse complement strand
GCCGGCAATGAAGGCGAGCCGCCACCCGGTCATGTTGAAGGCCTTGGAATGGGAGTGAATCTCCACCGCCACATCCTTGGCGCCCGGAATGGAGAGGATGCTGAGCGGCTGCTCGCCGTCAAAGGTCAGGGCGGCATAGGCGGCATCGGCAACGACGATGATCCGGTTTTCCCGGGCGAAACGGATGATCTTTTCGTAAAAAGCCCTGGTGGCCGTTGCGCCGGTCGGGTTGTTGGGGTAGTTGAGGTAGAGCAGCTTGGCCCGCTGGCGCTGGTCCGCGGTCAGGGCGTCGAGATCTGGATAGAAACGGTTTTCCTCCAGCAGCGGCAGCTTGACCACCTCTCCCCCCAGCGCCTCGGTCATGGTCCCCAGGACCGGGTAGCCGGGCACGGTCAGGATGGCGATGTCACCCGGATTGATGAAGGCCAGCGGCAGCAATGCCAGGATCGGTTTGGAACCGATGCCGTGGTTGACCTCGTTGGCCGGGTCGATGCCGGCCACGCCGTATACCTCTTCCAGGTAGCGGGCCGCCGCCTCGTTGAACTCCGGCAGGCCGTTGTCCGTATACCCCCGGTTCTCCGCCTTGCCCGCCTCGCTACGCAGGACCTCCACCACCGCCGGGTCCGCGGACCAGTCCGGCTCCCCCACCCCCAGGTCGATCAGCTCCACGCCGGGGTTGTCCGCCAGGGCCCGGCGCTTGGCGCGCTTGATCTTCTCGAACTTGTAGATGACCGTCCCCTTGCCGAACCCGCTGCCGCCGATCCTGGCGGCGAACAGGTCTTGAACATAGCTTTCCGGCATACACGTTCTCCTTCACACGGGCTATACGTTCCTGTTTCAGTCAAATCTGTTGAAGAGCAGTTCAGCCACCTCGTCCAGGTATTCGGGCTTGTCTTTCAGAAAGGAAATTTTCATTGGCTATCTGTCAGGTCTTTTATGACGTATCTCCATCCAGTCCAAGGGCCGTGATACGGGCACAAATCCAACCTTGGCCCCGGCACTTCCTTCCAAAAAAAAGAGACCGAATGAATGTCATCCGGTCTCTTGTCTTCAAGTCAACCTAACCTATATACTTGATAGATATTCTTTGAGACTTTATATTCTTCGAATTTTCATGTCAACGGTAATATCAAATCAGGGCAAACAATCAACTCCGCCCGCCTCCCTTTCCGCTAAACGAATTCCAGCACAAGCCGTTTACCGAGCGCTGCCGCTGCCCTCTCCAACTGTTTCAAATTTGGAGAATGATGCGGATTTTCCAGGCGCTGGGCTGACGGCCAACTGGTGCCGAGCGTACGGGCAAGATCCGATAGACTCCGATCCTTACGGGACTGGCGAATAAGCATGGCGGTCTGCGTCGCAGAGTCCGGTGCAACGGCATACTGTCCCGGCTGAATTGCGGAGGGCAGAGGTACATCAATCTTGTTATCCAGTCTATAGCTGAGGATGCTCGTCAGCACCTCTGAGGCGTTAAACAGTGCCTCTTCAAGCGTTGCACCGCCGGTGAACGCCTCTTTCATATCAAGGAACTGGACAAGGTAGCCGGATGGTTCATCGGGAATTATTGCGCAGGGGTATTCGATTTTCATTTTAGCGTCACTCCTGTCTGTCGCTGAATAGCAGCAATCAAACCTTTGCCAAGATCGGCAGTGCCATGAACGGGAACGGGAACAACCATGCCGTCCTTCTCCAACAGGTGGTGACTGCCGCTTATCCGGTCAAGTTTCCACCCCTCTTTTTCCAGAAGTTTGATTACCTGTTTACCGTTCATACATCGAAGATATACCAAATAAGGTATATTGTCAACCAAGCCGCAGTATGGTTGCCATCTCTTCCGAGGAATAAACCGGTATTCTGGATTTTCTAAAATCCTTTTGATTGCGTGTTACGATTGCATCAGCTCCGATATGGCATGCTGCTTCGTGAATCACCGCATCTTCGAAGTCGTTGAAATCCGCTTCAAGTGCCGATTCGATGACATGCCTATTGACAGGAGCCACCTCAAAAAGACTGAGAAGCTTCTTGATTTCTTCTTGCGCCCTTTCAGAACCTATTGTTTTGGAGGCAAGATAAAACAGGGTCGTTATGGTAGTGCCGCACAAGTATCCTATGATTGTTCCATCCTCTACTTTTGAAAACAGTTCAGAAGCGGTTTCTGAATGCGGTAAGCGATCCATAAGCACATCAATGACTATGTTTGTGTCGAACAGAATTTTCAAAGGTGTTTCTCTTCCAGATATTTTTTGTAATCCTTTTCATCAAGTTTCGATTCCCGCAACAAGCCCCTAAGTGATTGGGTAATTGGTGTAGATGGCGATATTGTCTTAGTCTTCACGGATGTGAGCATCTTGAAGTAATCCGCAACAACCTGCGATACCGATTTACCCGCCTGTGCAGCGTAAGATTTTGCCTGCTCGATCAATTGGTCCTCAAGACGCAGGGTGAGTTTAGTCTGCATGGTGACCTCCAAAATCTATGACGTATATTTTTGATATAAATATACGTCATAGGAGCATTCTTGTCAATCCGGGTTGCCAAAACCTGGAATTTGCGTCAAATGAAGTTCGTAACTGGTGTCATGCAGCTTATGGTGTTCCTGGTAAAGACCCCGGCGGCACGGCACGGGACGTCAGCCAGGATGCCTCCGAAATCCAAGGTATTGTCCTTTATCCCGATGTTTTTACCGAACCAGGAAAAGCCCGGTACAACCCGGATCTTCGCGTCTGCCATGCAAACTCCCTTGAAGCGGTAATCATCACATTGGCTGATTGGCAGTTCTCAAACATCGATGTTACTGAAACGCCATGCCCCCGAAGGAGGCATGGCGTCGTTTCCTGCTGCTAGGCTCAGGCCACCGCGAATCCAGCCTTGCCTAAGACCTCCAGCAACTGCGCCTCGCTGGCTTGGATGGCATCAAAACCCAGCGCCACCGTTTTTTCGTCCGCATTCACCGAGACACACTTTACCCCGGCAACCTCCTTCAAGGCCGTTTCCAGTTTGCCGGCGCACCCCTCACATTTGATGCCCGGCACCGACCAGTTCACCTTGGTCAGCTCCTTCTTCTCGCCGGAACAGCCACATCCGCATCCGTCTCCCATCTTCAATCTCCCTTGCTACTGTTATTGGTGCTGCACTCAAACAAAAAAAGGCCAAGGAACAGATCCTTGGCCTCCTGTTTTCAGGTCAGACAATCGTCGCTATCGCGAACCATACTCTGTTCGCGTTCGCACACCATACTCAATGAGCGGACGTATATCAAGCCCAAATTCCCGAACGCATCAGCATCGAAGACACACCGTAGCGGCCCGGAATCACCCGCCAGCCCGATATTTCGCCCCGGTGAATGTTACCCGGCCTTGATGGCCGCATAATACATGCCGCCCTCCTGGCGTTTGAGCAGCAACCGCACCACATCGCCCTTTTTCAGTTTTGCAACCACTGCGTTGAATTTTTCCAGGGAATCCGGACGCTGGCCATTGATCTCGATGATGAGGGATCCTGCTGAGATGCCGGCCTCATCAGCCGAAGAGTCCGGCTTGACATCGGTGATCACCAGCGCATTGGGTTCCTTGATGCCCAAACGGTCGGCCAGTTGCTTGTTCAACTCCTGGACGACAAGGCCGAGTTTCTTGCTCTCCACGCCGTCACCGGCACCGCTTTCCGACTCATCGCCGTCAGCCGCTTCCGGATCACCGTCCTTTAGCTTGGTCACAACAATGGGGAGTTCAAGGCGCTTGCCATCACGATAGACGGTTATCTTGGCCTTTTTATCGACCGGGGTAACGGCCACGATGCGGGGCAGTTCGTTATATTCACCGATCTGTTTGCCGTCGAACTCCAGCACGATGTCGCCCGCCTTGAGTCCCGCCTTGTCGGCGGGACTGTCCTCGAACACGTCGGAGATCAGGGCGCCTTTCTCGGCTTCCAGGTCGAATGACTTGGCCAGGTCCGGGGTCACCGCCTGGATCTGCACCCCCAGGAACCCCCTGGTCACCTTGCCGGTATCACGCAACTGGCCGATGATCGCCTTGGCCATGTTGATCGGGATGGCAAAGCCGATCCCCTGTCCGTCGGCGATAATGGCCGTATTGATGCCGATCACCTTCCCCTCGGCGTTGAAGAGCGGGCCGCCGGAATTGCCCGGATTGATGGAGGCGTCGGTCTGGATGAAGTCGTCATAGGGGCCGTTGCCGATCACGCGCCCCTTGGCGCTCACGATGCCGGCCGTGACGGTCTGGGAAAGCCCGAACGGGTTGCCGATGGCCAGGACCCATTCCCCCACCTCCAGGCCGTCGCTGTCCCCCAGTTCGGTGGAGTGGAGTTTTTCCTTGTCGCTGATCTTGATCAGCGCCAGGTCGAGCTTGTCGTCCGTTCCCTTGATCTCACCCTTGACTTCACGGCCGTCGGAAAGTTTGACCAACACCTCGTCGGCACCGTTGACCACGTGGTTGTTGGTCAGGATGTAGCCGTCGGGGCTGATGATGAAACCGGTGCCCAGGGTCTTCTCGCGCCGGGGCTGCTGATTGTTGAACTGGTCGAAGAAATCATCGAAAAAGTTGTCAAAGGGCACCCGGGGACGGTTCTGGGGGCGTTGCGCCTGTTGCCGGGGCCGGGGCTTGATGTTTTTGGCAGTGCGGATATTGACGACACACGGCTTGAGCCGCTTCGCCAGTTCGACGAAATCGGGGCTGCCCGGCTTGGCGGCCGATATGGCCGGGGCGGCAAGGGTGAAGATCACCCCCACAATCAATAGACGTACGGTTGACACGATGCTTGCTGACATATTTCCGACCTCCTGTGTGGTAGTTACTTGCTAAAAACTTGAAACCGTGATGCCTGACTGGCGGATCGAGCGAAATGCCGGAGTCAATCGCCGCCCATGCCGTATCATACCGCTTCTGCCGGGTGAACAGCGCCAATGCGGTGACTATGGCCTGCCATGCCGGGACTTAGGCATTCCAAGTGAGAGGAGCCGGGAAGGCGTCACGGATTCGGGTGAAAACTCACGTCTCCGATATTCAGGGAATCCTGTCCGCTGCCTGAAACAGCAGCGCGCGCGAAAAAAACGGCAGCACCCGCATCTCGAAGCGCTCAGCCACCATGTCGTTGTGATCGCCTTCATACTCCTCAAAGATGTGCGGAACCTGCAGGCGTTTGAGTGCTTCCGAAAACCGGCGATTATCATTCAAGAGCTTGTCCCGTGTGCCGACATCGAAAGCGATTGCCCGCAATCGCAGCAGGTTGGGACGGTTTTGCTCCGCTATCCGTATCAGCGCATTGCCGGCCCAGCGAGCCCCGACCTCGTCAACCACGCGCAGTTCCCCGTTCACGTATTTGACGGGCGGGTCAATGAACGTGGGAAGGTTTGCCGGGTTCGGGGACCAGGCAGCGGAAAGCGCGAGGAAGCGACGGGCCAGCGGACTGGCTCCGGCCACATCCTCCACCGTCCTGAATGCGAATATCTCGTCCCATGCGGCCTTGTTCTTCAAAAACGACTCGTCCCGTTTGCCGGTGCAACACGAACTCATACCATACACCGCGCCGTAGATATCCGGGTGTTTCATTGCCAGCTTCAAAGCTCCGTACGCACCCATCGAATGGCCCGCAATGCCGCGACTGGCGGCGTTCGGCACTGTCCGGTATTTTCCGTCGATATGGTTCACCAGGTCCACGGTGATGAAGTCCTCCCAATTGCCCATGGTCACGGAATTGGTGTAGAAGCTCCCCCAATACGTGCCGGTGCCGTCCGGCATCACGACGATCATCGGACGGATTGTGCCCGACGCAATCGACGCGTCCATCACCTCGCGGATATCCCAATCCGTCCACTGCCGGTATCCGACAGGCCCGTTATAGCCATGCAGCAGATAGATCACCGGATAGCGGGTTTTCGTCCGCTTCCCGTAGTCCGGCGGCAAATAGACGTACATACCGCGGTCCGGTGAATCGCCGAGCAGATTCCGCTCCAGCGAAACCCCGTGTATCCGGTCCGTGACGAGCGAACCGCCCCGGGCGAAAGCCAATACCGGGGAAAAGATGGAGGAAAGGCAGAGTAACAAAGCAATCAGGACCGTTTTCATTGGTTCTCTCCTTGGTTTCCCGCTGCATGGGGGTTTCATTGTTTGTCCTGATTAGCGTCAATCTTCCGTTAAGCGTCCCCCCCTTTGAAAAAGGGGGGTCAGGGGGGATTTGCTTTCCACCGTCAAAGGCAAATCCCCCTAAATCCCCCTTTTTCAAAGGGGGACTTGTCATGTGAACGCTGCTGGCGGAAAATCAGCGCTAATCAGGTTGTTTGTTTGCTCAGCGCCCTTCTGCCGGCCATGGACGCTCGCCCGCTTTCCTCAATTGTCCGGCAAACACCACGGGATCGCCGGTCGGCAGCCGGCAACTCCTGTTTTCGCAGAAATAGGCGGTGGCCTTCCCTTGTACCGCCTTCTTGTCCTTCAGGAAGGGAAGCAGCTTCTCCAGCGCCATGAATTCGTCCCCCTCGGCGACGACGAGGAAAACCGTGTTCGGCTGAAAGCTTTTCCTGAAGACGTCCACCAGTGGCGATGCCGCCTCCTTGTTCCCCTTGGGGGCAACGATGACCACCTCTCTGGGTGTGTCGTGCAGATAATCGACCGCCAGGAGCATCTCGGAAAAGGCCTCCGGCTCGGAAGAAAGGTTTCCCGAGAAAAATTGTACTGTTTTCCCGGCGCGTTTCCCGTAACGCTCCTGCCCCGTCAGGCGGGCGAGCCGGAGCAGGTTCATGAGTTGCCGGGAATTCCCCGACGGGAGGGCCTCGTCGAATGACGGTTTTTCACGCAGCACCAGGTAGTCCCGGTCGTTGCCGGTCAGGTAGAATCCGCCGTTTTTCCCGTCTTCGAATCGCTTTTCCAGAACATTGTCCAGGGCAACCGCCCTTTCCAGCCATTGACCGTCGCCGGTGGCCTCGAACAGATCCAGGAGGGCGCCGATAAGAAAGGCATAGTCGTCCAGGTACGCGTCTCCCCTGCCCGTTCCCTCTTGGTAGCTCCTGGAGAGTCCGTCGTTTTCACGGCAGTTTTGCAGGATGAAGCCGGCGGCCTTGACAGCCCTGTCCACATACTGCCGGTCACCCAGAACAAGCCCTGCCCGGGCGTATGCCGAAATTGCCAGGGCATTCCAGGCGGTCACGATCTTTTCGTCCCGTAGCGGATGGGGCCGCTGGTTTCGCGCCTGATAGAGCGCCTCCCGTGATTCGTCGATGATCGCCCTCAACCCCGGCTCAGGGACAGCAGCCGTTGCCGGGGATAACGGGGCGCTGAGGATGCTGCGCCCCTGGAAATTGCCGCCGTCAGTCACGCCGTAGTATGCGTTGAAGAGCCGGGCCCGCTCTTTGCCGAGAAGGCGCCCGACCTCCTGCGGGGTCCAGGTGAAGAAATACCCCTCTTCGCGATGCCCGCCCGGAGCCGGGCTGTCGGCATCCGACGCGGAGTAGAACGCCCCCTCGGGAGAGGACAGGTCCCGTTCGAGATATCGCAGGATCTCCCTGGTGATCCGGGCGAAATCCTCGCTTCCGGTGGCCTGGTACCCTTCCAGGTAGGAAACGGCGAGGAGGGCATTGTCATGGAGCATCTTCTCGAAATGGGGAACGCGCCATCGGTCGTCGGTGGCATAGCGGTGGAATCCTCCCCCGACCTGATCGTAAATGCCCCCCGCCGCCATCTTTTTCAGGGACAGCTCCGCCATGTCCCGGAACTCCAGCTTGCCCGTCCACTGCTGGTACCGGAGCAGGAACCTGACCGGCAGGCTGTTGGGAAACTTGGGGGCGCCCTTCTCACCGCCATTGTCCACGTCGTAGCGGTCCCTGAATGTGAGGGCGGCCTTGTCCAGGATGCCGGCGGACGGAAATCCCGTGCCGCCTTCAATGGAAAGAGCCGACGTAACCGTCTTCACCAGCTTCCGGCCGGATTCGGCTATCTCATGCGGCCTGGAGACATAGGTGTTCCTTACGGACATCAGCAGCTTCATGAAATCGTCCGGCGCGAAGTACGTCCCGCCGTAAAAGGGTTTGCGATCCGGCGTCATCCAGACATTCAGCGGCCAGCCGCCGTTTCCGGTGAGGGCCTGCACCGCGTTCATGCAGATGCTGTCCACGTCCGGGCGTTCCTCCCGGTCCACCTTGACGGCAATAAAATGTTCGTTCAGATAACGGGCGATTTCCTCGTTCTCGAACGTCTCGTCCTCCATGACATGACACCAATGGCAGGTGGAATAGCCGATACTGACCAGCACGGGCCGGTTCAGTTTCCCGGCCAGATCAAAGGCCTCGTCCCCCCAGGGGAACCAGTTGACCGGATTGTGGGCATGCTGCAGGAGGTACGGACTCGACTGGAGAAAGAGCCGGTTCGTATAGGTGGCCCACCCGTCGGGCCGAAGATGCCGGGTTCTGGGCTGGTAATCCGCACCGCGCCGGTTCCTGGTTTCCCGAAATTTGTCCGTCAGCTCTTTACTGAACGGGCCGGCGCCGGGAAGGGGGGAAGTGCCGGACCGGTTCGAGCCCGTGCCCTCCGCGTCCGCATCGGTTTTTTCCTTGCCAGGTTTCTCCGGATCGGTCGCACCCGAGGCGAGGCCGGAACCGGCGAGAAGCAGCAGCACGACCAGATGCGGAATGATCCTCGAAAAGGTACCTGTTGTCATGTTCATGATTCCTTGTGCTACCTATTGTTTCTGCTCCTCTGCCTTGGTGAACAGAAACTTCGGTTTAAGGACCGACAGCAGCACCGGAAAAAACAGCAGAGCGATGATCGTGTTGGCCATAACCACCACGCTCAGCATCGAACCCAGGATCGCCTGGAAACGCATCTCGGAAATGAACAACGTCAGGAGCCCGCCGGTCATGGTCAGGCCGGTGAACAGCACAGCACGCCCCGTGGTGCCCAGCGCCTTGATGTACCCCTGGACGAAATCACCCGATTCGGAGATCTCTTCCTTCATCCGGGCGAGAACGTACAGGGAGAAGTCGATGCCCAAGCCGAAACCGAGGGTGATGACCGGCAGCGTGTAGACGAAGAAACCGATGCCGCCGTATCCCATGAAGGCCATGGTGATCGCCTTGCCGATCAGAAGAGGGATGAAGATGATCAGCGCGG
>JAATGX010000131.1 GCA_015688915.1 Desulfuromonadales bacterium | reverse complement strand
GTCAGGCGTTTTAACTCGTTGCTCAATTGCATGCGCCTTTTGGGCGCCCTGCTTGGGGGATTCCTTGGGGTTGCGGTCGTGTTCATCGTCTCCAATACCATCAAACTGACCATCTATGCCCGTCGCGACGAACTGGAGGTCATGGCCCTGGTGGGCGCCACGCGTTTCTTCATCAAGGCCCCGTTCCTGGTTGAGGGGATCATCCAGGGCGGCGCGGGGGCGCTTGTGGCCATGGGGCTTCTGTTGGGGCTGTACGAGGGGTTTCTGCAGAACGCGGGTAGTTTCCTGACGTTCAATCCCGTTACGGCCGGCCTGTCGTTCCTGCCCCCGGAGTATGTCGGCGGTATCCTCCTGGCCGGCGTCGTGCTCGGTTTCATCGGCAGCCTGACGTCGCTCAAGCGATTCATCAATATCTGAATGAACAAGTGTCTGCCGTGCATACTGGTAGTTCTGGTCCTTTCCGTTGCCGCCTGGGGCAGCAGTCCCAAGGACGAGCTGAAAGGGGTCAGGCAGGAGATCAAGGCCAAGAAGCAGCTCATCACCACGACCCGGAAGGTTGAGGCGGTCGTCTCCACGGAACTGGTGGAGATCAATCTCAACCTGACCCGGAAGGAGAACGAGCTGGGTAAGCTGGACCGGGACCTGGCCGGCGTGGAATCCAGCCTGGCACGTACCGGCAGGGAGATCGCCCGGGTCACGGATGAGGCCAACCGGAAGAAGCACGAGATCGAACGGCGGCTGTCGTCGCTCTACAAGGCCGGGGAACTGGGCGCCGTGCGGATGTTCTTTTCGGCCGAGTCGTTTCCCCAGATGGCGGAAAAGATCCGTTACATGCGTTCGATTCTGGATAATGACAAAAGGATTTTCGCAGAGTATAATGAAAAAATTGAGCAGTTGCGCCAGCTCAAGGCCGACCTGGAACAGGATGCCGCCAGGAAGGAACAGATCAAAAAGGGCATCGCCCTCAAGAAGCGCGAAATAGAGGGCGAAAAGGGCAAAAAGGCGGCCTACCTGACCAAGGTGCGCCAGGATCGCAAGAGCTACGAGGCATCGCTCAAGGAGCTCCAGGCCAATGCCGGCCGGCTCCAGACCATGATCGAGCGCCTGGAGGCCCTCAGCCGCAGGAAACTTTCCTCGCGGCACGAAAAACCGGGCAACAGGTTCAAACCGGCGCCCGAGTTGCCGCCGGTGCCGGATCGCGGTTTTGCCTCCCAGAAGGGGCGCATGTCGCTGCCGGTGCGGGGCGAGGTCATCGAGACGTTCGGCAAGCACAAGCATCCCGAGTTCGATTCATATACCTTCAGCAAGGGGCTGTCCATATCCGCCGGAGCGGGCACGGAGATTCGGGCCATCTACGAGGGGAGCGTCATCTTCGCCGATTATTTCAAGGGGTACGGCAATATGGTCATCGTCGATCATGGCGGCGGCTATTTCAGTCTGTACGCCCATGCATCCCGGATTCTCAAGAAGGTGGGTGCCGAGGTGGCCCGCAACGAAGCCGTGGCCACGGTTGGGGACATGGATTCCGCCAGGGGCCCGATGCTCTACTTCGAAATCAGGTACCAGGGCAAGCCGGTGGACCCGGCGGGCTGGCTGAGGTAAAAAAACAAAACGAGGCACCACATAAAAACCGGAGGCGGAAGATGTCTACAAAAGGCGGCAGAAACAAGCGGGTACTAATGGGGTTCGTCACGGTCGTGGCAGCCCTGGTGATCTTCATCGGCATCAGTTCCCAACGGCGTTGCGCGGCCGAGGGGAAGGGGAGCGACTACGAATCCATCGAACTCTTTACCGACGTCATGGCGATCGTCAAGAAGAGCTACGTGGAGGAGGTCGATACCAAAAAACTGATCTACGGCGCCATCAACGGCATGCTGGCATCGCTGGACCCGCATAGCTCCTTTATGCCACCCGATTCCTACAAGGAGATGAAGATCGACACCAAGGGCGCTTTCGGTGGCCTCGGTATTGAAATCACCGTCAAGGACGGCATCCTGACCGTCATCTCTCCCATCGAGGATACCCCCGCCTACAAGGCCGGCATCAAGTCGGGAGACCAGATCCTCAAGATTGATGACAAGTTCACCAAGGACCTCAACATCAATGATGCGGTCAAGCGGATGCGGGGGCTGAAAGGCTCTACGGTCGTTTTGACCATCATGCGGGAAACCTTTGAGAAGCCCAAGGAGTTTTCTCTGGTCCGGGATATCATCCAGATCAAGAGCGTCCGTTCGCGGATGCTGGACAACGGCTATGGCTACGTGCGCATTGCCCAGTTCCAGGAAAAGACCGACGAGGAACTGAGCAAGGCCCTGAGTTCACTCCAGGAAGATCACAAGAAGCCGCTTTCCGGCCTGGTTCTCGACCTGAGAAACGACCCCGGCGGATTACTTGACCAGGCGGTGAGGGTTGCCGACCATTTTG
Source organism: Desulfuromonadales bacterium (assembly GCA_015688915.1). GTDB lineage: Bacteria > Desulfobacterota > Desulfuromonadia > Geobacterales > Pseudopelobacteraceae > JACPFJ01. The sequence goes on along the minus strand of JAATGX010000131.1, from coordinate 5,688 downwards.
TGGAGGACGGCCTGATCGTCTATACCAAGGGACGGGAAAAGGATTCCCAGATGCAGTTTTCGCCCAGGGAGGGCAACAAGGAACCCGGCTGTCCGATCGTTGTCCTGATCAACGGCGGCAGCGCCAGCGCGTCGGAGATCGTGGCCGGTGCGCTCCAGGATCACAAGCGAGCCGTCATCATGGGTACCCAGAGCTTCGGCAAGGGACCGGTGCAGACCATCATCCCGCTTTCCGATGATTCCGGCCTCCGTTTGACGACGGCGCTTTACTACACGCCCAACGGGCGGTCGATCCAAGCCAAGGGAATAACCCCGGACATCGTTGTGGAACGGCTGGAACTGCCCAAGGAAGGGAACAAACCGGATGGCCTGCACCTGCGGGAAAAGGACCTGGAGAATCATTTCGAGATCGGGGACAAGGATGGCCAGCAGGGTTCCACGAAAGAAGTGAAGCCGGAGGAGAAGAAGGACAAGCTGACATCGCTCAAACCCGAGGATAACCTGAAAAACGATTACCAGGTCATGAGGGCGCTGGACCTGCTCAAGGGATGGGATATTCTCAAGAAGATGGGGAACGCCAAGTAGACGGCGATTCACCGCAAGCTGACGAATGGGGAGGCTCGCGCATCCATCCCGCGATGTATGCACGGGCCTCCCTGTGACTAACCTGAACGAAAGACGCATCCATCGTGAACAGAACCGGGCATAAGAGAAAACAGCAGAGGCCGGGCGGCAGCAGATTTGCCGCCCTGGTCATATGTGGCGTCATCCTCATCGCGGTGTGCGGTTATCTTTTTCTCGCGCCACACCGCAAACCGGCGCGGCACGGATCATCTCCTGTCCCGCCCCCCGCGGCGCAAACGGCTCCCCTGCCGCCGGCAGAGCAGGCTCCGCAGGCCGTGGCCCCGGCCGTGCCCAAACATGATGTACCCTATCCCGTTGAGACACAACCCGCGCCCGTAACCAAGCCTCACGCCGAAAAAGGGCCGGGCGAAGGGAGGTTGGCCATCATAATCGACGATATGGGGACCAGTGTGGAAGAGGCCCGCAGCCTGGCCGACATCGGCGTGCCGCTGACGTTTTCCATCATCCCGGGCCTGCATAGCTCTCGCGAGGTGGCCTCTTTTGCAGCCTCGAAGGGCATTGAGACCATGATCCATATGCCGATGCAATCCCAGGGGTGGCCGCAGCGCCGTCTGGAGGCGAACGGGCTGCTCCTGTCAATGGACGATGCCGCCGTGACGGACCGCGTGGAGGAATTTGTGCGGGAGATCCCCACGGCGGTCGGCGCAAACAATCACATGGGCTCCGAATATACCGAACATGAGGAAAAGATGCGGGTCGTACTGGGTGTGCTCAAATCCCGGGGACTGTTTTTCGTCGACAGCGTGACCACCGCAAAGACGACCGGGCTGCGGCTGGCGCGGGAGATGGGGGTCAAGTCGGCCCGGCGGAACGTGTTCCTGGATAACGAGCAGAACGCCGCCTACATCAGGGGACAGCTCAATCAGGCGGTGCGTGTGGCGCAAAAAACAGGTGCGGGCATCGCCATAGGCCATCCCCATCCGGCGACCATCTCGGCCCTGACGGCACTCCTGCCGGAACTCGGGAAGCAGGGCATCACCCTTGTTCCGGCGTCGCGTCTTGTCAGGTAGCGTTCTTCTTCAGAGGTCGGATAAGCAAAAGCCCGCATTCGCGCGGGCTTTTGCTGTTCTGGTGATGCAGGGAGCGTCGCTTTTTAGCGCAGCATTGCGGATTGGACCGTCTCGCCGACCCTGACCTGCATGTGGTGCAGGGCCCGGTAACGCTCTTCGCCCAGGACCGACTCGGGGTGGCCGGGGTCAACGGGATGCACGGCCAGCCAGACCCCCTCGCGAGGCTTCCCTTCATACCCGGACAGCGCCTCGTTCAACAACAGGTAGAGACTGTCGTTGACCGCGTCAAACCTCCCCTCCGCGAACCCCGACAGGACAAGTTCCTTCTGGAAGAGTTGCTCTCCCGTACTGTCAAACTGCATGAAGTCCATGTGATATGACCCGTTGACCATAGTGGGAAACAGCAGCGATACCAGTTTGGCGGCCTTTTCGGCCACAACCGCGCGCGCGGCGCCAAATGCCTGGGAGTCGCTGGTCATGCCGTACAGGGTTGCGCAGAGCATGTCCGCGAAGCAGTCCGTATGCAGGAACCCGCGCCGCGCCCGGTCCGATGTTTCATAGTAGAATCCCCGCCCTTCGGGGCGTTCCGCCAGCAGGGCGCCGCAGATCAGGCAGCGTTCAGCCAACCCCTCCAGGCGTGCCAGGTATGCCTCCTTCTTCTTGTCCTCTTTTTCGGCCAACCAGCGGGCATAGAGAAAAGAGCGGGATTCGGGAGTGGCATCCAGGTTCCCCAGCAGGTCCCGTGCGATCTCGCTGAACTGATTGTGCACATCGGTGCCACGGGCATGGGTCAGGATCGGGTAGATCTTGCCGTCGGGATTGGTGTTGAGGCTTTCCACCTTGGGACTTTTGGAGATGAAGATATCCAGGCAACGGTAGCCGCGGTTGGCGGCGAACGCCCGCAGCAGGGTTTTCTGGTCCTTGAAGACCCCTTCGAATTTGATCCGCTCATCGATCAGGCAGGGGATCAGGGCCAGGGATTTCTTGTCCATGCCGCGCTGGTCGAACAGGGCGAAGATGTTCTTGCAGTTCTCCAGGCTGGCCATGTCCTTGACCGGAATCAGCACCTGGTCGGCGGCGTAGAGGGCATTCTGGGTAAGGATGTTGAGGTCGGGCCGGGTATCGATGATGACGATGCCGGTGATTCCTGACTCGGCCAGGATACGCGTCAGGGTCATGGGGCCCTTGAAGCGCTCATGGATATCGCTCAATTCATTGGACGAGGGTATGTAACCGATGCAGTACTGGCCGGTATGCACCAGGTCCCGCGCCGGTGCGCCCATCAGCATCTCATGCACGGTGCCGCTCACCTTCTGCCCCTTCAACTCGAACATGCGGTCGATGGTGAAGTGGTTGTCAAAGGAGAGGATGGTGACCGGCAGGTCCTCCCGCATGGCTTTCAGGTAAACGGCCAGGTTGCTGGCAAGGGTGGTCTTGCCGACCCCCCCCTTTTCGGAGGATATGGTGATGACATACGGATACTGTTGCATGTGTGCGTCCGCCGTCCTTGATGAATTCCGGCCGCGGGCCGTTGGTTCGCTGATAGTAGTCAATTTGCCGCGGAGGGTCAACCGGTTTGACGCCGTTCGGCGGAGACACCGGGCGGACAGGGTGTTTCCGGGCAGGCGCCCGTCGCCGGGAGGTGGAACTCCGGCAAAAGCCGGTTCCTGAGAAATCCTCCTCAGAGTTACGCCACACGGCAATCATCCAACCCATCGTCCGCACCTTGTTCATGAAAATCCATTCTGTTTTTTGGAACCGGGGTCAAGCAGTTCAAGTTGACCCTCCACCACCAGGATCTTTTTCTCGTCACCCTCGGCAATGATCCTGCCTACTATTCTCTCCAGCTTCAATCTCCGTTTCTCCGCAGGTCCGGTTTCCGAAAGATGGACCGGGCACTGGTCTACCGTTGCTTTTACCTCATCACCCATGAGGAACCAATTCAAATCCATGTCAAAGAAACGCTTCAGCGATATCAGGAAGTCACTTCCCGGCACTTTCTTGTTCAATTCGATATCGCAGACATATCCTTGAGACGTGCCCAGAGCGGCGGCCAACTCCTTTTGAGACAGTCGTTTTTCATTGCGGAGCATCTTCAGGCGCTCACCGATCATAGGAAAATCTCAAAAGCGATATTTTTTTCTTGCATTGCAATCTCAATAGCGTTATTCTCCGGTCGTCTCATGCAGGCATAATGGCCGTTTTGATAGCAAAGGCGAATCAAACCCACAGGCATCCCGACATACAAACCGGGGATACGGATCAAAGAAGTCAGCGCCACAATCCCCGTCAAAGCGACGACCATCCGGTGCCGCCGCGAGGCGGCAAGGGCTGTACAGGTAATGAGGGCACAAGAAGCTCACGGTAGCACAGAAACGGAAGCGGCTCAATGTCTAAACGTTAATCCAAAGCAGGCATTCTCAGCCCTCTCTTATGATGGTGACCGTGTCGCGGCAATCGCCCTTTTCTCCGCCTCGCCCCCTCCGTAAACCCCCACGATAAAACGAGCGCCCCCCTTTTGGTCTTCCACGCCCAGGTCCAGGCATTCGGCTTAGTGGCGTCATGGTTTGGCAGCGATTAATGTCGCAGGGGGCTGGTGGGCAACCATGTCATTCTGAATGCATACGATGTTTGTCCATGGAGCATGTTTGACGCTGATAGGTGACACAAAGAGACATGCCGGACCGGGGAGATGACATGAGACACCAACAGGGGCGTGCATCACAGAACACATGCAACACCTGTTTCGTCAAGGGTAACGTAACGATCGACCATTTCGAGGATATCAGGAACACGCTCGTCAAGGCGTTGTTGTCATCAGATCTGCTGGTGATCGACCTCGAAGAGGTGGAAAACATCGATATCGAAGGGATCATGTTGTTGTGTGCGATCAACCGGAGCGCGGAGCTCCGCGGCAAACGGGTTGAACTCACGGGGGTCGATGGGGAACTGGCATCGCTCATCGTCTCGGCGGGATTTCCGCGCATGGAGTGCAGCTACAGGATGAGCCACTCATGTCTCTGGAACGTGGTTGCTCCTTACTCAGCCACCAGTACAACGACACTGTCATGCACCGTTCGCCGGGGCTTCGAGTGAACTGTCACCGAGCGGAATGATCGAACCCGGGTATGGCTGCCGGGCGCTTCAAGAGGGGTCACCAATGGGACCAAAGCCATATCAGGAAAAGATCCTCGTCTCCAGGGCGGATGATGAAAGAGCGATCCTGTCCATGCTGAAGGCCGATTTCAGCTCCGGCCGGAATCCCCGGTTGTCCCTGTTGAGTGTGCTCCGGGGGATTCCCATCAGCAACAACGCGGAGTTGTGCGATGTCAACGACAAGTATGCCGAGTTTATGACCAGCCCGTTACAGATCGTTGCGATCCAATTCACCTCCGAAGCCATCATCCGGATGCCGCCCGGCAACAAGGCCGTCATCGGCAGGCTGAACTATATCGATGACACGCGCAACATAGTGTCGCTCAAAGAGTTTTCCTTTGCGGATGTTTACATTGACAAGCGCATGTCGGTCAGGGTGCAGTTGCAGCCCCCCCTGGGGGTGCTTCTCGATGTGGACGGCAACAGGATCTCCGGCGACATCTGGGACATATCGCTCGATGGATGCAATATGTCGACCGTGGCCGGCGCATTGCTGGAACAGGCGCATTCCATCATCCTCAATCTGAAGTTCATGCACAACGACGCGGTCAGGGTGATCGGAATTCCGGCCCGGGTCCTGCGCATCCAGGGGGATTTTCCCGGCAGTTGCATCATGCTTTTCGAGCACACCACCGAGACGGAAAATACCCTCTCATGCTTTCTGAACCAGCGCCAGGTCGAGATCATTCGCCAACTCAAGGGAACCATGCTGAAGAGTCAGGTGGTCGAGGGAGTACCATGAAGTACCGATTTTGGAGACCGATCAGCATCGAGTATATCGCTCCCGGCTCTTTTCCCGACGTGGCACTGTACATGAAGGTCAACGGCAACTTCGTCATGTACAAGCCGCCCGAGCGGAACTTCACCGAGCCCGACCC
>JAATGX010000155.1 GCA_015688915.1 Desulfuromonadales bacterium | reverse complement strand
TTCCGGCCTGAAAAAGTTCCTGAAGCCCTCAATGGTGTCCGACATGTAGGAGAGCTGTTTTTGAGCGGCCGCCTCGGCATGCTCCAAAAATGCGCTGTCCAGACGTTGCCGCTCCCATGCCATCCTGATGCTCTGGATAGTGACGCCGAGCGTGGCCAGCGGCTGGAGCCATTGGTGGGCAATAGCGCCGATCATCTCTCCCATGGCCGCCAGACGGGTGTTGCGCGCAAGCATCCGTTCATGTTCGAGCCGTTTCTCGGTTTCCTCCTCCACCTGTTGCATAAGGGTCAGGTTGAGTTCCTTGAGCTGGGCCTTCACTTCCTGGAGTTGGGACTGGTAGCTGTCGCTGATCCTGGTGATGCGTTTCATCCGTTTCGTCAAGCGGACATATTTTTGAAACAGTTCGCTGAAGTCGTCATACAGGGGGGTCATTGCCAGTTGTTCATTGGCCAGTACCGGTAGAAACCTGGCGATGACCGGGTCATCGAGATCCGTTTCATCCAGTGTGTTTTTCTTCATGGCGCTTCACTGATCGGGATGATCGCGAACGGCAGGGTGATCTCCTCCTTGAACTCCTCGGCGGTCTCCACGGCACGGTCGTTTTCTTCGTCGCAATACCAGTTGACCACAACCTGTACGCCGGCCAGGAAGGCTTCTTCGAGCAGGTCGAGGATATCCATCATGCACTTGGTGCTCCCGGTATTCAGGTAGCTGAGGTGGATATTGAAGGTAACCGGCCCGTTATGCGCCTTCAGAAAGCCTGACAGCCACGAAACGACCGGGCCGTAAAACTCGAAGGAGTTCTCCGGGTAGGATTCTCCGGACATGCTCAACACGCCGGTGGTATGATCGAAAAGGATCTCCGGAGAGGATTTTGTTCCCGCAATGTGCAACGTATTCATATGCAATCTCCTAACCCTGGTAAACGAAATGGTGCGTCAGCCAAAGAATGCGATTTCTACCTAGAGAATGGCCTTGAGGCTGAAAAAACTGTAACGCCCGTCGATCTCGGTGATGCAATATTCCAGGGGCTGCGACGTCCTGCGCGACATGTCGATCAGACCCAGCCCCGCACCCTTTCCGGGCCGGGGTTCTTTTCGCATCTGCTCCTTGTAGGCGGCCTTGAGCCCCTGTTTGTCGAGCCCCTTGAGCGTGTCCAGACGCGCGACCGCATCCCGGATGTCGGTGCGGGCGACAATGTTACCCGAACTGACCTCGTAACGATCGCCGTTTTTCCCGATAACGACGATGCCGCTGTTGAAATCCATCTCCCTGTTCCCCGCGCCGGCCATCTGCTCGGCATAGTTGCGCACGTTCTGGGTCTGTTCGATAAAGACCGAAAACACGTCCATCAGGGAGGCCTTGGTCATCTGTTCCGCTTCCAGGTAGCGCTTCACGGCATTGCCCAATTCCTCGATGATGCTGTGGGAAAACGGGCCCGCAAAGCAGATGAGGATCCCCTCGCTGCTGTAGGTTTCCTTCAGGGCATGCAAATTGCGAAGTTCCATCTTCGTGCTCCTCCTGTGATAGTCAGAATACTGAATCCGTGGGGCCTTCACGCCTTCGCTCGCCCGGAGCGCCTGCGTTGTTTCGGGATCATGAAGCCATGCGGCGGGGAAAAGCGGGCGAACGGCGTGTTCCGCGCACCGGGGTGTTCCGGCGTCTCGAATTCAGGAGGAGGGCAACGGTGTGAATCCGATGACGGTGATATCGTCCCGCTGGGGGTAGTCACCCTGATAGCCGGCCAAGGCCTGCTCCACGGCGGTTTTCCGGTCGGCGGCCGGAAGCGGGGCAAGGGTTGCCAGCAGTGCGCCGAACCGCTTCCTGCCGAAGCCCCACCCGCGCGCTCCTCCCGACTGGTCCAGGATGCCGTCGCTTGTAAGGCAGAACAGCATCCCCTCTTCCAGCGCGATTGCATGGTTGGTATAGATGAACGACGTGTCGGAACTCCGGTAGCCGATGGAGTGCCGGTCTCCGGAAACCTTTTCCACCCTGTCGCGGCTGACCCGGTGCAGGTCTATCCGTGCCCCGGCAAAGACCAGCCTCCTCTGGGCGGGGGCACACCAGCACAGACCGATCTCCAGACCGTTGTCGAACGCGGTGGCCCCGGCTTCGTGGTGCAGCGCCGCCCTCATCAACCGGTTCAGCTCCCCGAGGATGGCGGCCGGGTCGTCGTGGACAATGGTGTCGAGGACATGGCCCAGGACCGCGTTGGCGGTCATGGCCATGAAGGCCCCCGGCACGCCGTGCCCGGTGCAATCGATGACCGCAAGGATGTAGTTCTCCCCGGATTCACGGAAATAATAGAAATCGCCGCCAACGATGTCCCGTGGCCGGTACAGGGCGAAGAAATCCGGGACATGCCGCCGCACGGCCGCCTCTTCCGGCAGTATGGAGGTCTGGATGAGCTTGGCATAGCGGATGCTGTCCATGACCATGCGATTCGACTCGGCCAGCATCCGGCTGGAGCGGTTCAACGCGTCGGTCCGTTCGTCGACCTTCTGTTCCAGGTTTTCGGTGTAATCCTTGACCATCCTGGCCATGTCGTTAAAGGAACGGGTAAGGGCGCCGATCTCGTCCTCCGAGTTGACCCGCATATGGATGTCGAAGTTGCCCTGCGCTATCTCGTGCGAAGATTTCGCCAGGGCCGAGAGCGGCGCAAGCACGATCCGGTTGAGTTGATAGCCGATGATGACGATGACCGCCAGCAGCGAGATGGTGGTGATGGCAAGAATGGGGAGAAAATCGCGGTTGCTGATGACGCTTGCCGTATCCACCAGCACGAGGTTGAACCAGTTGATCTCCTTCAGGTGCGACATGGCCGCCAACTGGCGCTTGCCCCCGACGGTGAGAAAAAAGGTTTCCACCTCCCGGTTGCCGGACGAAAGCGAAGCAATGGCGTTCTTGACCGCCGCGCGGTCCGCACTGTCGTTCAACAGATCGTAGATGGTGGTCTTCTTTTCCGAGCCACGGACCTTGCTGTTGCGGATGACGTACCGTTCATCCCGGTGCCCCGCAATGGCGCCTTCCGACTCTATCAGGATCGTCTCAACCCCTTTTTCGTTGGTTTTGACGATCTGGTCGATGAATTGCGTAATATCGATGCTGCTGCCGCATACACCGATCTTTTTGCCGGCGGCATCCCTGATGATCACGTTGAACCAGACCCTGGTCACGCCCAGATGTTCGTCGTAATCCACATTCAGTTCGAAATGATCCACATCGCGCATCACCCTGAAGTACCAGGCATCGCTCGGCTTTGCCGCGCTGAGTGAATAGCGGGGGTGGTCGAGGAAGCTCCCTTCTTTGCCGTCATGGAAATAATACTGTTTCGTCCGGTCGGATACGAACGTGATGCTCTGCCCCCTGAAACTGAGGCGGTAGCTTTCCAGTTCCTGAATGGCCTGTTTTTTAAGCACCGGATTATTCTCGTCAAGCGCCCATTGTCTCACCAGCGGGGAACTGGCAAGTTTGAGGGAAAGCGACAGATCGTGCTGTATGGCGGACATCATCTTGGATTTTTCCAGCAGGGCCTGCTTCATGGCAAAGCTTCTGCCGAACGAACTGACCACCTTCCCGGTAACGAGGTCGAAGGCAAGATAGGTTACGGCGCCGATGATGATATACACCAGGGCGATGGTCGCAGCGAACCGTATCTTCAAGCTGTATCGTTTCATAATCGGGAAATGTACCGCCTCATCGTATCGTGTTCATATCCGTCAGCGGATCGCCTTCAGGATAGCATCCGCCACAAGCGGGACCTCGCTCTGCGTGCCGTCCTCCATCCGCTTGACAGCCGCCTTGCCGGAGGTGACCTCGTTCTCCCCGATGACCAGGCTGAAGCGTGCGCCCAGCTTGTCGGCGCGCCGCATCTGGCTCTTCAGGCTCTTCCCATCGTAATCCATCTCCACCCGCGCGCCCTGCGACAGCAGGTCATGCATCAGCCGGAAGGCGAAGGAACGCTCCCCTCCCCCCAGCGTGGCGATAAACAGGTCCGGCCGATGCGAGAACTCCTGGTCGCCCAGGAGCAGCGCCACCCGCTCCAGTCCCATGGCAAAGCCGATGCCAGGGATGGACGGTCCGCCCAGTTGGGAGATCAGGCCGTCGTACCGTCCGCCGGCGGCCACGGCCGACTGGGAACCCAACAGGCCGGTGACCATCTCGAAGGTGGTACGGGTGTAGTAATCCAATCCGCGTACCATGCGGGGGTTGACGGCATAGGGGGTGCCGGTGCTTTCCAGGTAGCCCCGGACGCCGGTAAAATGCTCGTTGCAGCCGGCGCAGAGGTAGTCCAGCACCGAGGGCGCACCGGCGGTGGCCTCGATGCAGCGCGGCACCTTGCAATCCAGGATGCGCAACGGATTGGTGCTGTAACGCCGTCGGCAGTCTTCGCACAACTGATCCAGCCTCCCCTCCAGGAACTCCAGCAGCGCCGCACGATAGACGGGCCGGCAGTCGGGACACCCCAGGGAATTGATCTGCAGGTGCGGCTCGTCCAGGCCGATCTCGCGAAAAAAGCCGACCAGCATGTTCAACACCTGGGCATCGGCCAGCGGGTCATGCACGCCGGTGATCTCCGCGCCGATCTGGTGAAACTGCCGGTAACGCCCTTTCTGGGGGCGCTCATACCGGAACATTGGGCCGAGATAATACAGCCTGGCCACCGGGTCCTGGGCATGGAGCTTATGTTCGATAAAGGCCCGCATCACCCCGGCGGTGCCCTCCGGACGCAGGGTCACGCTGTTCCCCCCCTTGTCCGTGAACGTGTACATCTCCTTCTCGACTATGTCGGTGGCATCGCCGATGGAACGGCTGAACAGCTCGGTCTTCTCCATGATCGGCACGCGGATCTCGGAGAACCCGTTCAGCTCGAACACCCGCCGTGCGGCCTGCTCAATGTGGTGCCACCTTCCGGACTCCCGGGGCAGGATATCGTTGAAACCTTTGATCGCCGTTACGGACATGTAATTCTTCCTCAATGTGGTGGGATGAAATGGGGCCGTCACCGTGCCGCGGTAAAGCGTCTGACGCAGTTTTTGCCGCTGGCCTTGCCGGAATACATGGCCTTGTCGGCCATCTCCAGGAGTTCCCGCTTCGACATGGTATCCTCGGGACAGCAGGAATACCCGATGCTGCAGGTCAGGCGGATATCGTATCCCTCGGCCGCCTGGAACCGGTGGGATTCCACCAGGGTGCGGATGCGCTCGGCCACTATCCCGGCGGTACTGCAATTGGTTTCCACCAGGATGATGGTATATTCGTCGCCGCCGTAGCGGATGACCACATCCACCTCCCGGACCGACGACTTGAGCAGCGCCCCCATCTCCTTGAGCACCTGGCTGCCCACCAGATGGCCGTGGCTGTCATTGACCTGTTTAAAGGCATCCATGTCCAGAAACAAGACGGAGAGTTGCGATGCGTACCGTTCCGCCCGTTTCAGTTCGCGGTCCAGCGCCACCTCGAGATAGCGGTAGTTGAACAGGCCGGAGAGGTCATCGATAAAGAGCATATCCTTGGCCAGGGAATAGGTTTCCGCATTCTCGAACGCCAGTGCCGACTGCTCCAGCAGAAAGAGGATGTTCTTCTTTTTGGGCTGGATGTCGGGCAGACGGACCCCCGGATCATTGAACAGGACGATGCCCCCCTGCAACGCGTCCCGGTAACGCACGAACACCAGGTAGGCCTCTTTTATGCCCGCGCTGCTCTCGGCCAATGACGCAAGCGCTTCGTGAAGACGGATCCGGCTCACAATGTGGTTGTGGGGCATCTGCTTGACAACGCAGGCCAGAACAGCGTCGCGGTAGTGGTCCGCGACACTTTCGGCCAGTCCCTTGACCTCCCTGACCTCGAGGCAATCGCCCTCCAGGAACAGGCCCATGGCGCGGCCGACACCGATCTCCCGGGCCATGGCATCCACCAGCAGGTGATACACCCGGCCAAATTCCAGGCAGCCGGCGATTGCCTGGCTGGCCTGAAACAGGCTGAGCATGTTCTTGAGTTCTTCGTTTTCGTCCAGAAGCCGGCGCTGCTCCAGGCACTGGGCCACCGAGTGCCGGAACTCATCGGGATTGACCGGCTTGACCAGGTAGTCCCGGGCGCCGTGTTTCAGGGCAAAGATGGCTGATTCCAGATTGGCGTGGCCGGTCACCATGATGACATCAACGGTGGGGTCGCTCTCCCGGATGCGGGACAGAACCTCCATACCGCTGATATCCGGCATGACCAGGTCGGTGATCACCAGGGCATAGGGCTCCTCGCCCATCATCCGCAGCCCCTCCAGACCCCCGGAGGCGCAATCGACCTCGTAGCCTTCCCGTTTCAGCAGGTCGGCGATCATCTCCTGGGAAAGGAGATCGTCCTCTATGATGAGAATCTTTTCCATTGCAGATTGATTATTAGCCTATTTGGGAGAGCCGTGTCAAACAGACTTTCCCGGTCAGGGGGGATAGGGAGTGGTGACGCTCCAGCCGTTGCCGTCGCTGACAAGTTCGATGGTTCCGTCCCGGTCGGTGCGATAGGTCCGTATGCCCCGACGTTCCAGAAGGTCGAGGGTCCGGGCGGAAGGCAGACCGAAACTGTTGCCGTGACCGGCCGAGATCAGGGCGATGGTGGGGGCGACCCGGTCGAGAAAGGCCTCGGAGGTCGAAAAACGACTGCCATGGTGGCCGACCTTGAGCACGGTCGCCTTCAGGTCTTTGTCGCGCCGCAGCATCCGCTCCTCGGCCGGAAAACCGGTGTCGGCGGTGAACAGCAGGCTGGCATCGCCATACCTGAGACGAAACGCCAGGGAATCCTCGTTCATCTCCGTATCGTCGGGTTCCTGCTCCATGCGGTGCGGCGCCCGCCGTGGCGGTGACAGCACCTCCACGTCCACCCCGGGGGCCGGCTCGAACCTGTCGCCCGCGGCCAGCGACCTGACCGGAACGCCTCTGGCCGCCAGAGTGGCACGCAAACGATCGTACAACGCGCCGGAGCCGCCCGAAGCCGGCTCCCAGAATTCCCCCACCGGAAACGTCCGGGCCACGAACGGCAATCCCCCCACATGGTCGGGATGGGCGTGGGTCATGACCATGCGGTCGACGCGCCCTACCCCCAGCTTGAACAGGGCCGGCCCCAGGAAGCGCTCGCCGAAGTCCCTGCCGGTGTCGTGGAGGTAACCGCCTCCATCCACCAGCATGGTGCCGCCGTTCGGCAGACGGACCAGGATGGACTCCGCCTGGCCCACGCTCAGCATGGTCACATGGAGACGCCCGTCAGCCGCGGACGGCACGACGACATGGGCAAAAATGGCCGCTGACGGCAACAGCGCGCAAAGGGCGACCTTCAGCCGGCGGCCGCGAATGAACGTCAGGGTGCACATGAATCCCAGGAAGAGCAACACGTCCAGGCGGGTGATGCCATGGAAGCGGAGCAGCGGCAACTCGGCGCACAGCAGGACCAGCCGGTTGGACAGGGCCGTCAGCTTTCCGGCCAACCAGAGCAGCAGGTGGGCCGGCGGCGCGAGGATGGGGACGAACGGCAGGGCGCAGAATCCGGACAGGACCGCGCCATAGCCCAGCAGGGGGACGATCAGGAAGTTGGCGATGATGCCGTTCAGGGAGGCCTGGTTGAAATAGAACAGCACCGGCACGGCAGTGGCGAATGAGGCGGCGCAGGAGGCGGCAACGAACTGGAGCAGCGCGCGCAGCCAGCCGCGCCGGATGGCGCTGAAGCGCTCCATGACCGGCGGCACGGCAATCACGATCCCCCACAGCGCCAGAAAGGAAAGCTGGAACGAGAGATCGAACAGGCTGGGCGGATTCACGGCCAGCAGGAACAGGGCCGAGAGCAGCAGGGCGTTGACCGGATCGGTCTCGCGCTCCGCGTACAGGGCCAGCACAAAGGCGACCAGCATGATGACCGAGCGGGCCGTGGCCGGTGCGGCGCCGGTCAGGAAGAGGTACAGCACCATGGCCGGCAGGGCGAGGAGCAGCACCAGGCGGCGCAGGTTGCATTCGAGGGCCGGGGCTTCGAAACGGACAGCGATCAGCAGGCTGAGTTGGACGATGAAAAAGGCGATGATGCCGACATGGAACCCGGAAATGGAGAGGATATGGTTGACCCCGGCCCTGGTATAGGCGGCATTCAACTGTTCAGGGATCCGCTTCTGGTCGCCGAGCAGGAGCGCCGTCAACACCGAGGAGACGTCGTTATCCGGCACCGATGCCCGGATGAAGTCCCCCAGCCGGCGCGCGGCCAGGTCGAACATCCGCAGGGGCGACGCTTCGGCTGCGCCCCGCATCAGCACGATATCATCCGCCGTTGCAACCCTGCCGGTGACCCCGACACCCTGAAAGGCAAGGTAGCGGGGATAATCGAACTCGCCCGGCAGGCCAAGCCTGCGGGGCCGCGCGATGCGTGCGGCACAGCGGACCCGGTCGCCGCGGGCCAGGACAACGTCGCCGGCCGAGACATACACCATCATGGCGCCGTTGACCGGCACGGCACGGCCTTCCGTGATCACGGCTTCGGTCCGCAGAATGAAGTTGCTTCCGACGGGGGTTGCCACGGGTCTCGACGTTACGATCCCCTCGACAATGACGGGGTCGGGCGCGACAAACCGCTGAACGGTACAGGTGGAGGGTGCGGGCGATTTCCACGGGGTCAGGGCATACAGCCCCCAGACCAGGAAAAACACGAAGGTGCAGACCGCCACGGGCAGGCTGTTGCGAATGAAACAGGACAGGAGCAGGCAACAGAGGGCTGCTATCGCGAAGGGGAACGGGACGAGCGTGCCGCTCAGATCGGCACCAGTCAATCCGGCGGCCAGGGCCAGGAGCGGGACAAGCAGCGGGCGTTCCCGAAGCATTGGGCTACCCGTAAACAGGGTACGTGTCATGGTTGGACATGGTTTCTCCGGCAATCCTGCACAAAAGCGCTTACGCTACATTGCATGGGGGGATATATATCATGCTTCAATGTTACTTGAAAACCGATCAATTGAATGATAAATTCCTACGCTCCTGAAGCTTGGGCATGTACTCGATGCAGGAAGGAAGAGGCACAGGCAACATGACCGCAGACAGCGCCACTGACAGGGACGACAGCCTGCACGCCGAATCGGAGCTGAAAAAGTTTTATCAGGCTGCCGAACAAAGCCCCAGTCAGCTTGTCATCACCGACACCAACGGCACGATCGAATATGCAAATCCCCGCTTTTGCGAGGTGACCGGGTTTCCCCGCGCCGAGATCATAGGCCGCAAGCCCAGCATCCTCAAATCCGGCAGGATGTCGGCCGGATTTTACCGGTCGCTGTGGGAGACCCTGCTCTCCGGCAACGAATGGCAGGGGGAATTCCTCAATCGCCGCAGGGACGGTTCCCTTTACTGGGAACGCTCCTCCATCGCCCCCATCAGGGATAACGACGGCTCCATCACCCACTTCGTCAAGGTCGCCGAGGATGTTACCGAACAGAGACGGGCAGAGGAAAGCCAGCACCGCAGCCTCAAGCTGAGCGAGGCGATCACGGCGGCCAACCTCCGTTTCATCGAAACCGGCAGCCTCAACCAGATGGCGTCCATCCTCCTCGATGCCTGCATGACCATTACCAACTCCCCATTCGGGATGCTCTATGAACTGCTCCCCAGCGGTAACGGCGACATCCTGGCCCTTTCCCTGGCATCATTCGATTCGGTCTCGGAAGAGCCCGCCTTTCGCGACATCCGGTACGAAATCCGCCGCCATGGACATTACGAATTGCAGCGCCATGCATCGATCTACTTTGCGCCCGTGCTCGAAGGCACGACCGTGATCGTGAACAGGCCCGAGGAGAACCGTTGGCAAGGATGCGCATGTTCCGTCTGCGCGCCGGCGCTGGCCACCTTTGCCGGCATCCCGCTCAAGATCGGCACAACCATCATCGGCGTACTCTCCGTGGCCAATCGCGATGGCGGGTATCTGAAGGAAGATATCCTTGAAATGGACAACTATGCCCAGACCTGCGCCCTGGCGATCGGCAGCGCCAAGGCGGAACTGGACCGCAAGCAGGCCCGCGAGCAACTCCGCCAGGCCCAGAAGATGGAGGCGATCGGCCAGTTGGCGGGCGGCATCGCCCATGATTTCAACAATCTGCTCACGGTCATCAACGGTTACAGCACCCTGCTGCTCCAGAAGATCAAGGCCAATGACCCGATGTGCAAGGACGTCGAACAGATACTCAACGCCGGAGAGCGGGCCTCGACCCTGATCAGGCAGCTTTTGGCCTTCGGACGGAGGCAGATGCTCGAACCGCGCCTCCTGAACATCAACACCCTGGTTGCAAGCCTGCACAAGATCCTCTGCCGGTTGATCGGCGAGAACATCACCCTCTCCACCCACCTGGCCGTCGATGTCGGACTGGTCAAGGCGGACCCCAGCCAGATCGAACAGATCATCATGAACCTGGTCATCAATTCCCGGGACGCCTTGGAAAGCGGCGGCGTCATCACCGTCGAAACCGCGAACCGGCACCTGGATGCCACGTTCGTCCGCCAGAACGGCGGCTCCGAACCGGGCGACTTTGTCATGATTATCGTCCGTGATACGGGCATGGGAATGTCGGAAGAGGTGATCGGCAGGATATTCGAACCCTTCTTCACCACCAAGGGGCAGGGATACGGCACCGGCCTGGGGCTGGCCACGGTCTACGGCATTGTCAAGCAGAGCAACGGCTATATCCAGGTGCAAAGCGAGGTGGGCATGGGCACGGAGTTTCGCGTATTCCTCCCCAGGGTCGCGGATACGGTGGAGCCGACCATTGGCGGAGATATCCTGCTCCAGACGACGGAAAAGAACGGCGACTCGGGATTGATCATGATCGTCGAGGACGAGCAGGCCGTGCTCGAACTGTCCGCCGTCACCCTCAGGGCGCAGGGTTATGAGGTGCTGACCGCATCCGGTCCCCAGGATGCGCTCAAACTGTTCGGGCGTTTTTCCCAGAAGATCGACCTGCTGCTGACGGATGTCATGATGCCCGGCATGTCGGGGCCGGAAATGGTGCGGTTGATGCTCGAACAACGCCCCGACCTGAAGGTGGTGTTCATGTCGGGCTATACGGATGAAAAACTCAAGGTAACCGACTTTTCCGGGGAGCGCCTGACCTTTGTCATGAAGCCCTTCAATCCCGCCAGCCTGGTACGTCTGATCAGCGACAACATCCGCCGCCCCCTTGGGACGGTTTCCCCGGAGACACCACCATGAATGAACACATCCTGATAGTCGACGATGAAGAGATGATCCGGGACCTGCTCTCCTCGGCATTGCTCCAGGAGGGCTATTGCTGCTTCCAGGCGGCGAATGTCGATGCCGCCTTCGGCATCCTGGGCGAGCATTCAATCGATCTGGTGATATCGGACATCATGATGCCCGGCAGGAGCGGGGTGGACCTTCTCAGGGATTTGAAGACGGTGGACCCGGACATCGCCGTCCTGATGATCACCGGGCTTTCCGACACCAACACCGCCCTGGAATGCATCCACCTCGGGGCGGACGACTACATCACCAAGCCGTTCGGTATCAGCAGGGTCATCCTGACGGTCAAGAACCTGATCGAGAAACGGTGCCTGGCCATCGAGAAGAAGAATTACCAGACCAGCCTGGAATTCAAGGTCATGGAGCAGACCGAACAGTTGCGCCGCACCATGCATGAACTGCACAACGCCTACGACAGCACCCTCACGGCGCTCGTCAAGGCGCTGGACGCCCGGGAGAAGGAGGTCGGGTCCCATTCGGAACGGGTCATGGCCTATTCCACCTTCATGGCCGGCAAGCTGGGGATAACGGGCAATGAACTGGAGCAACTGGCCAAGGGGGCACTGCTCCACGACATCGGCAAGATCGGCATCTCCGACAACATCCTGCTCAAGCCGGGCAAACTGGACGATGCGGAATGGGCCGAGATGCGCCGGCATCCCCAGATCGGTTATGCCATCATGTCGGAGATCCAGTTCCTCAAGGGGCCGGCCGAGATCATCCTGACCCACCACGAACGGTATGACGGCACCGGTTACCCCAAACGGCTCAAGGGGCTCCAGATACCGATCGGTTCCCGCATCTTCGGGCTGGTGGATACGCTGGACGCCATGACTTCCGACCGTCCGTACCGCCGCGCCCTCCCCTTCGAGGCGGTCACCAGCGAGATCAGGACACACCGCGGCTCCCAGTTCGATCCCGAGATCGCCGACCTGTTCCTCTCCATCCCCCGCCGCCAGTGGGAAGAGTGCGCCGGCAAACGGTTCATCTGAACGACAAGAAGGGGGGCGGCACCCTTCGCCGCTCCCCCCTCATTTACCGCCGCCGTGAGACCGGCACCAACTACTCGTCCTCCCAGCCATCCCCGTCGCCATCGCCCTCATCCGGCTCGAACTCATCATCAAAATCCGATTCTTCATCATCCGACGGTTCGGTCCGGTAACGCTCTGCAGGCTGCCGGTCATCATCGGAAATCCGCTCGAAACGGGCAATCAGTCCCTGATCCGTGCAGAAACGCCCCTCCCGGGAACCGCACGTATCCCGATCACACAGATCAAAGAGCTGAATCTCGCTGCACAGGCGCTGTACCGCTTCGGGAGCGTCGTCGCCGGTCTCTTCCATAACCTGTCCTCCTGACCTTCCCGCAGTCTAACAATCCCCGTTCAGAAATTCTGCGGCCTTGGCCACGTCATCCCGGCAGCCGATATAGATGGGACAACGCTGGTCCAGACCTTCGGGGACGATATCCAGGATCGGGATTTCGCCGTTGGTGGCGGAACCGCCGGCCTGTTCCAGCAGAAACGCCATGGGGTTCAGTTCGAACAGCAACCGCAGCTTGCCGTTGGGGGCGTCGTTCAGGGCCGGGTACATGAAAACGCCCTTGCCCTTCATCAGCACCTGGTTGATGTCCGGCACAAACCCTCCGGAATAGCGCAGCTTCGAGCCCTTGTCCTCCAGGTAGCGGATAAAGCGTTCATTACCCTCGCTGTACTTCTTGCGAAGGCCGCCGGGGGAATAGATGTCGCCGGACGGCTTCATCCGGATATTCTCCCGCGTCAGGGTGTACTCCATCAACTGGTTCATGGTGAACTCGTAGACCCCCTTGCCCACCGAATAGACCATGGAAACCCGCGGTCCGTAGAGGATATACATGGCGCCGACCATCTTGCGGCCCGGCTGCAACAGATCGCATCCCTGATAGATCCCCACGATGGTGCCGACCGCCAGGTTGACATCCACCAGTGACGAACCGTCCAGCGGGTCGTAGGCCACCGAGAACATCCCCTGGGGATTGCTGGAAACCTGGAAGATCTCCTCCATCTCCTCGGACGCGATGTTGCAGACCACGCCGGAATGTTGCAGCCGTTTGCGCATGATGCGGTCGGAAAGCACGTCCAGGGCCAGTTGCTCCTCGCCATAGAGGTTGGAAGTGCCGGCCACGCCCAGGTCGCCGGTACGGACCGCGTTGATGACGTATTTACTCGCCTCCGCTATCTCACAGAGCAGATGGACCAGGTTGCCGCTGATATTCTGGTCGCGCAGATGCTGGCGAAAATCGATCTGAAATTTGGTCTTGCCCGGTTCGCTGTACATTCCTTCCTCCACGATGAGTTGAATTGAATACCGAGGCGCATTCTTCCGTGACAGGCGGGAGACGAGAAAGGGCGACGCTGTGAGGAATCGACGACGAAGCCAACGAACCCGGCGTTTGAATGGAACTCGGTATGACGGGGTGTTTCACGGCTGCCACAATACTGTAAACTGGCTGTTTTAGCAATACTAAATACGGCCGGCATGACTGTCAGAATTCAAAGGTCGCTCCGTCATGGAGCAATTCCGTCCCCGGTATGCCGAGACTGTCGATTTCCGACCTGATCGTGTCATAGAACTGCGGCTTGGGATGGGTGACGAGGATGCGGCGGGGCAAGGTCCCTATCTTTTCAAGCTCGGAACGGAGCAGGGAACTGGTCAGGTGCCCGGTCAAAAGCGCCAGGGATTCCATGGCGTCGGGGAATGAGACCTCGACAATCAGGGCGTCGATGCCTGAAACGTGACGCCAGATCGCCTCGGTGGGGCCGGTGTCGCCCGTGTAGGCGAGCGTGGCGCCTTCCCTTGAAATGACGTACCCGACGGCCGGCACCGTGTGGTTGACCTCCACCGCCCTGACGGTATGATCGGCAACCGTGAATGTCCGCCCGATCTCGATCTCCCGGAACGTCAACACCGGATGCCCGGGGGTGGGAATCCGGGTGAAATCCGGCCAGATGACGCCGTTGAACAGATGGTCCTTCATGGCCGTGATCACGTCGCCGGTGCCATGGACCGCAACCGTGTGCTCGGGATTCTTGATGACGATGTTGTCGGCCAGGGCGGGAATGGCGCGGATATGGTCAAGATGGGCATGGGTGATAAGGATGTCTTTCACCCCCCATTGCTCTTCTTCGCTCAGTACCGCGCCGATGGTCCCGGCATCCAGCAGGAGATGATCGTCGATCAGAAAGGCCGGCGGCCGGAAGCCGGGAAATTCAGCGCCAGCACTTCCCAAAACCCGTAGCTTCATGTTCCCCTCCCCCTGTCGTCGCCCGCCAATACGGCGGACTTCCTGATGTTCGCGCGTCAATAGGGGGTCGATTTTAACAGTATTTTAACCAGAGTCAACGCAATATCGCGACAAGCGCGGGCAACGCCTTTGCTCTTGTCTAATGCCGCAAATCTGATAATCTGCAAACATTTCACATCACGCTTACAGGAACACGCCATGCCCCCGGAAATGGATGCCCTCAAGCAGCAGCTCGAATACCGCAAGCGACTGACGGACAAGATCAACGAAATCCATTCGGCCGACAACCTCGGCACCATTCTGCTCACCATAAAAGACAGCATCGCCGCCCTGTTCGACGCCGAACGGATCACCATCTACCTGGCCGACGGCAAGCGCAACATGCTTGTCTCCAAGGTGATGAGCGGCAGCGAGGTCAAACAGATCGCCGTCCCGATCAGCGATTCAAGCCTGTCCGGCTATTGCGCCCTGACCGGAACGGCAATCAACATCAAGGACGCCTATGACCCTCACGAACTGAAGATGACCGGCAGCAACCTGAAATTCGACGTGAGCTGGGACAAGAAAACCGGCTTCAGGACCAGACAGGTTCTGTGCGTGCCCATGCATTTCCAGAAGACCCTGATCGGCGTCGTCCAGATCATCAACCACGAAACCGGCACCCCCTTCTCGGATACGGACATCACCTACGCCATGGAACTGGCCACCTCGCTTTCCATCGCCATCCACAACATTTACCGCCTTTCGGTCACCTCGAAGGTCGTGCGGCAGCAATCCCGCTACAACTACCTGCTGGACAAGAACATCATCGACGACAAGGTGCTGGAAAAAGCCACCCTCCACGCCGACACCGCCAGGATCGGGATGGATACCGTGCTGATGCGGGAGTTCGGGGTTTCCCGGGAGGACCTGGCCAGGAACCTTTCCCTCTACTTCGGCACCGAGTTCGTTGGTTACGAGCCGGCCGCACCGCCGCTTGAGGACGAACTTCTGAGGCGGGTCAAGCCGGAGCGGCTGGTAAAGGAGTGGTGGGTCCCCTTCAAGATCGAGAACGGCATCCTGCACATCATCATGGACGACCCCACGGACCTGGCCCGGCACGACATGATCAAATTCATCTACCCGGAATACAAGCGCATCAGTTGCATCGGCGCCTTCCGGGAGGATATCCGGAGCTACATCGACCTGTTCTACCACCACGGCGCCGGCGGAGCCACCAGCGGCAGCATCAACGACCTGATCAGCAAGCTGGACGACTCGGACGAGCCCGAGGTCGAGATCGAATCCCGGAAGGTTTCGGAACAGGACAGCGTCATTGTCCAACTGGTGAACAAGATCATCATGGATGCCGTGCAGAACAAGGTCTCGGACATCCACATAGAACCCTATCCCGGCAAGGAGGACGTGATCGTGAGGATGCGCGTCGACGGCCGCTGCAAGGTCTATCAGCGCATTCCCTACAAGTACAAGGCTGCCATCCCCTCGCGCATCAAGATCATGTGCGGCCTGGACATCTCCGAGCGCCGCAAGCCCCAGGACGGCAAGATCGACTTCAAGAAGTTCGGCCCGCTGGACGTGGAGTTGCGGGTCGCCACGGTGCCCACGGCCGGGCAGTTGGAGGATGTGGTCATGCGCGTATTGGCTTCCGGCGAGTCGGCGCTCCCCTTCGACAAGCTGGGGCTCACCAGACGCAACTCACGGGAACTGCTCGCCTGCATCAACCAGCCCTACGGCCTGGTGCTGGTGGTCGGCCCCACCGGTTCGGGCAAGACCACCACGCTCCACTCGGCCATCTCGGTCATCAACACCCCGGAAACCAAGATCTGGACCGCCGAGGACCCGGTGGAGATCACCCAGCGGGGCCTGCGCCAGGTGCAGGTGCATCCCCGGATCGGCTTCACCTTTGCCGCGGCCCTGCGTTCCTTCCTGCGCGCCGACCCGGACGTGATCATGGTGGGCGAGATGCGCGACCGGGAGACCGCCGAGATCGGCGTGGAATCGTCCCTGACCGGCCACCTGGTATTCTCCACCCTGCACACCAACTCGGCCCCGGAAACGATTACCCGTCTGCTGGACATGGAACTGGACCCCTTCAACTTTTCCGACGCCATCCTCTGCATCCTGGCCCAGCGCCTGGCACGGCGCCTCTGCGCCTGCAAGGTGGAATACAGGCCCACGGGCAAGGAGATTGAAGATCTCATACAGGAATACGGGACCGACGCGTTCAGGCGGACCGGCATCGAACCGACCGATATACGACTGTACAGGGCGGTGGGTTGCCCCGTATGCGGGGATTCGGGGTACAAGGGGCGCCTCGGCCTGCATGAGCTGCTGCTGGGAACAGACCCCATGAAGGTGCTGATCAAGCGCAAATCCGAGATCGAAGCCATTCGCAGGCAGGCCATGGCGGACGGCATGACCACCCTCAAACAGGACGGCATTCTCAAATGTTTCCAGGGGTTGACGGACCTGAAGGAGGTCAGGAAGGTCTGCATCAAGTAACAGTGGAACAGCCCCCGTGAAAAAGCCCGGAGCGGTGGGCAGGGGTGAGGTGGTGCGGCTACTTCTCCGCGGGAGGATCGAGGGGCTTGTCGGCGGGCCGGTACTGCATGTAGAGCACCAGCAGGAAAAAGGGGAATATCCCCGACAGGATTCCCCATAAAAGGGGATTCTTGCCGCGCCGCCTGGACAACACGACACCAAGAGCGGCGGGCACTCCGAACAGCAGCAGCAAAAAGATCAGTTCACTCATCACGGGTCCTTTTCAGAGCGGATAACAACCGAAAATCCGAAAATACTTTAGCATTACGTTACCGGTTTTGCAAACCGCCGTGACCCGGAGCGGATTATATTCGATTTCAGAAGGGAGGTGGGGCACCATGGCAATCTGGAAATGCGCCTGCGGATTCAGCAAGGAAGGCCGCTGCAAACCGCAGAAATGTGAAAAATGCGGCGAAAAGGGGCAGTTCGTCAAGGCGGAATAAATCGGATGCTCGGGGAGCACCGGTACACAAAAGGGCATGCCATTCCACGGCATGCCCTTTTGTGTCCGTCGTTGTCCGTTATGCCCGCTACATCCAGATTTATCGTTTCTGACGATGGTGCTGCCAGTGGCTCAGCATCAGGTCCCGGAAAGCCGTTGCCGCAGGGGAAAGCTCCCTGCCGGCGCGACGGGCGGCAAAAAAACTCCTGGTGATGTCCACACCCGGTATCCTGATGGCGGCCAACCGGCCGTTGGCGATCTCCTCGGCAACGGACATGCGGGAAATGAAGGCATAACCGGTTCCGTTCAGGACCGCGCGTTTCACGGCTTCGTCGCTGCCGAGTTCCGCCACGATCAGCAGGGACTCCTTGCTGATCCAGGTCCCGGCCAGGGTATCGTAGACCGCCTGCTGCGTGCCCGACCCCTGTTCTCGCACCACCATCGGGACCTTGCACAACTCGGCCTGACTCAGGCTGTATTTGCCCGACTCGACCAGGTCGGGCGATACCACGCAGATGATGGTGTCCTCACCCATGGCTTCGCATTCCACCTGGTCGTCATCATAGCGTCCACCGATGAATCCCAGTTCGATCTCCTCGTCGATCAGATGCGCTACTATCGACTTGCTGTCACCCTGGATCACCTTGAGCCGGACCTTGGGGCACTGTTCCAGAAAGCGGCCCAGCACCGCCGGAATCAGGTGCGTGCCGGGGATATTGCTGGCGCCGACCCGCAACACCACATCCTCCATGCCGCGGAAACGGCGCATGGCCGAGAGGGACGCCTCACACTCGGAGCTGATCCGTTTGGCGCGTTCGAGAAACAGCTTGCCGGCCTCGGTCAGCATGGCGCCCCCCCTCCCCCGGTCAAAGAGCCTGATCTCCAGTTCTTCTTCCAGGGCCTGGATGTGCTGGCTGGCCGTGGACTGGGTGATGCAGCTCTCTTCGGCCCCCTTGGAAAAACTGTGCGTCTCGGCTATTGCCAGAAACACCGCAAGCTGTTTTAAGGTCATGGGCTATCGCCTCCTATTGGCAATATCGATATCATCCATCGGTAACGTACCGAAAACCGGGTTGCGTTTCAATCTCAAAATAATGCTATGCAGGGAAAAAATTTGGCTATTCTTTCAGTTACCTGTAAATACCGGTGTTACGATGCTGTAATGAGGAGAAACCATGGGACGGGGAGATCAGCATTTCAAGCAGAAGATGACCAATACCGGGGAGACAATCGTATGAAATCGTATCGCCAGGAGCTGTGGTTCGAAACGTCCAAGCGCCGGGAGTTGATCAACATCACCTCCCGGGTTGCGGAGTGCCTGCGGGAGAGCGGCATCAGGGAGGGTTTGCTGCTCTGCAACGCCATGCACATCACGGCCAGCGTCTTCATCAACGACGACGAGGCGGGGCTGCACCAGGATTTCGAGGTGTGGCTGGAGGGGCTGGCGCCGGAGAAGCCTTATTCCCGGTATCGCCACAACGGGTACGAGGACAATGCGGACGCCCATCTGAAGCGGACCATCATGGGGCGCGAGGTGGTGGTGGCCGTGACGGACGGCACGCTGGACCTGGGGAGATCTTTTACGGCGAGTTCGACGGCATGCGCAGGAAGCGGGTGCTGGTGAAGATCATCGGGGAATAGCGGCGTCCCTCCTCCTGTTCACTCGGGTGTCTCGGCAGGCAAAGTCATGACAGCGCCCTGATGAACGCTGCGAATTCACAAATGAATTACATCAAACCGTTGTATTGACTTTTGGTCGTGGATTTACTACCTCCGCTGACATGGTGCTATGAGTGACCTGCTATCGGCGTGATCGGTTCGACAACGGCTGGATATGGATAATGAAGGCCCCGCATTCCTGTTATGGAATACGGGGCTTTTTTCGTTACGGTAGAAAAAACAGTCAGTTAAAATACTTTTTGTCATTTCAAGGTATGAGTGGCGAGCCGGTCAGCTTCCACGCCGATAGGGGTCAGATTTGAAACCCAGCTCACATTTCTGATTTCAGAGGGCATCTCTTTGAACATACCGCATACATTTTTGTAACGTATTACCGCCATGTGCAGTCTCAATAGTTGAATCGAGTCAGTAAGGTGGGAGGCGAATGACAATTACATACGATGGAGATGTTGCTACGTTTTAATGATGCATGGTTTTGTACTCATGTCAAAGCTTGCGGTGCATAGATCGTTGTGGTCGGCCTGACCGGCTGCGCCGGAATGACGGCTGGACATATAAGGCGATAATAGCGACCACGTTCCGATAGCAAACTTTTTCTTCCACTGATGACCCCATGAGATTAACAGGAGAGACACCTTGACCGACCCAGCTCCATTTCTGGTTGATGATGCCCATGTGCCGGCTTTCCGTGATGCCGTATCTCGCATAGTCAGTACCGGCTATTGCGAGTCACTGGTTCGGAAGCGTCTGGGGCTTTCAGATATTACCGACCTCCTGTGGCGTGCTCTGCCAATTTATCGCGCACAACAACTGGCAGTCCGCGATGCACTAGCTTTGGCCATCGATCTTTTCCTTCTGCAAGGTGCCATTTCGTCAGTCGAGCTCGACCAGTTATTCAATACGGCTGATCAGGACGCCCTCATGCGGGCAGGGCTACTTTCGATCGATGATAGAGGAGTTGCACGCGCACGTGCTTCATTGTTTCCCGTTGGCGATTGCCTCGTGTTTTCGGATCATGCCTGGCCCAAGCTTCCGCACCCGGGATGTGTCGACATTCCGCATGATTTGGTGATGTCCGTTGGCGCCGACAGTCACTGGCTGGCGCGTACTACTGTGCGTCGGCCAGTCGGTGCCATGTTGGATCTCTGCACAGGCTCGGGGGTCCATGCACTCCTGGCGGCCTCGCACTCACAGCGAGTGGTCGCGGTTGACATAAGTCCTCGCGCCGCCCGTTGTACGCGTTTCAACGCCCAAGCATCAGGCGCAGCCAATGTGGAGGTTGCGGTCGGAGACCTCTTCGAGCCCGTGTATGGAGAACGTTTTGACCTCATTACGGCAAACCCCCCGTTTGTTCCCTCGCCAGTGGATTCGCTCGGGTTTCGTGATGGTGGACACTCGGGTGAAGATGTCCAACGGCGCATCATTGCAGGTTTGCCGCATCATCTTGCCCCCGGAGGCATTGCTCAGATTGTCACCGAACTCGGCGAGCGGGACGACGAATCAATTTCTGATCGGTTGCGAGGATGGCTCGGCGGTGCCCCGATGGATATCCTCATCCTTCGTCTGCGCGTGCATTCTGCGACAAACTATGCCATCGGACATGCCGAAGGTGATTATGACTTCGGAGCCTTTCTCGATTCGGTGCATAGCTGGGCCGACAACCTGAGAACACAAGGCTATTCGCGCATCGTTTCGGTTCTCCTTGTTTTCCAATGGAGTGATCCGGCATTCGGTCCACCCTGGACCCGTAGCGAGGAGGCGGAACTCCCACTTTGTGACGCCGGCTCCGAGGTGGAAGCAATTTTTAACGCAGAGCGCATGGCCCGGAAACCCAATTTACAGAGGTTACTTGAGCACAGCCGGGTGCGCCGGGCGGGACCGATAGGGCTTATGGAAGCGCGAATGCTCGGCAGCAAACTACACGCAAATGCCCAGGCAAAATTATTGGGCAAGTCGTTGCCGGTCTCTCAATGGCTCGATCCCGTTGAGCAAGAGGTGCTCGTGTTAATGGAGGGGGAACCATTGGAGTTTCCGGAGCTTCTCCTGTGTGCAAATGAACTCAATCTCGACAAAGAATCTGTCTTCATGGCTGTGGGCTCGCTCCTCAGACGTGGACTCGTGCTCCTGACGGAAAACCGGAACCCTGACTATGCCCGTCAAAAGGAACGTTAGCCAAGAATGTCGGGCATGATGAGTCTCTACGGACTACACCCGCGGAAACCGCAAGATGAGACGAATTTCTATAATTGTAATAGCTTTTGTAATCACCGTGCATACACGTTGCTATGCTGGCTGTAACTGCGACGACTGGGTAAAAAGAGGTGGTTATTGCGTTGATTATGTCAAATCAAAAATTCCAACATTCCCAATCCCACATAATATTGCCGAGATTACAGCCATCAAAAACAAGGAACTCCCAGAGGTCGCAGAGGGCGATGTTGCCATATTTGATCTCGGTAACTATTGGCACGTTGCCTATGTTGAAAAAGTGCATCTGGATCAACAAGGTAAGGCAACATCAATCGACACGAGTGAGATGAATTTTGGCAGGCAAATGTCATTTCGTGAGTACACAGATAAATGGAGCCCGAAGAATGTCAGTGAATGGAAGAGAGCGCTCTGTTGCGGAGTTACGGATAAATATGGCACAGCGAGCGTGCAAAAAAATGTCGAGCTGAATACTGTCAAGCAAATCTGGTCTCCAACCTCTGCCGCGTCTCGAGGAGTTGAGGGAATACATGGAGACACTATCGTCGACAAAGCCAAGGAAGTTTTTAATAAGTTCTTTCTTTTCACGGGAGGAGAGCTTTGAATTTGAGAGGGACGGAAAGGGCTGGTGCCCAAGCCTGCCGGACCATGCCGCCACGTCGGTACCCATTCGTCTGCATGAGGAACTATTCGAATCCAAGGAAGATCAGAAATGCAGAAACGTGACAAAGGCCTGTCGGTGGTGATGATAGCGAAAAACGCCAGCAGATACCTTCATGAATCTCTCTGCTCCTTGTCTGGGGTTGCAGATGAAATTGTTTTTGTTGACACTGGATCGACAGACTCAACCATCGAAATTGCAAAAAACCATGCCTGTAGGATCTTCTCATTCAACTGGTGTGATGATTTCTCCAAGGCAAAGAACTTCGGCATTGAACAGGCACGGTACCGCTGGATACTGAACATCGATTCGGATGAGGTATTGGACGGCAGCAATGCAAAGGCGATTCTTGGCGAGGCACTACTGAACGGTTCAGTGCCCGCCTATATCATATATCAGGACAATCTATGCGATTCGGGCGAAATAATACCGCATATGATGCTGCGGCTGTTTCGAAACGACTCACGTATTAGATTCACTAACCCCGTACACGAATGCATCTCGGAAAAACTGTTTTTTCATTGGCCCCGCTTTTTCCCGCCCATTCTGGATGTCCACCTGAAGCATTACGGCTACCTGTCGATACACATTCAAGGAAAGCGTGACCGGAATATTGACCTGCTGCAGAGATGGAACAATGCCGAGCCTGGCAATATTATCGGAAATTACAAATTTGGGTGTTCGCTCATTGCTGCTGGGCGGAAAGAAGAGGCTCTCATCTATTTTGAAAAAGCCTTCAAGTATTTTATCGTACCCTTGGACATGCACATATTACTATTCTTACCCGTTTTTGTATTAAATTATCACAATGCGCTGATTTCAGCAGCTCCTTATGAGCAATGTCCGGGAACAGACAAGCCGGCTGTCAGCGCTCCGTCGAGGACGGCGAAGTCTGCTGCAACCCCAGCGAAATCAGCTGGCAGGAGAAGAAGTAGTGGTCGTCTCATTCCGGGCCGGGATTCCTAACCATGCGAAAATACTGGGTCGGATTTGGAGCGGGCAAGACCTACCTGAAGGTAAAAGGGCGCTTGCTTGATGCAAAGACCGGCAAGGAACTCGCAACATTTGAAGACCAGGAGACAGGTTTTAAAGGAGTTGCGAGCATGGAAAGCTTTGAGGAACTTTTTCCTCACCAAGCCCAAGCTCTGGGGCAAAATATCGGGGAATTCGTAGAGAAACTCTATTGAAAAGAATTGTCGAAGCCTTAAATGGCCTCGGACTCCAATAAAAAGCCCTTCTCGAACAATCGTGAAAAGGCGTTCCCAACCACACCGTTGCATCTTAAATTGCAGAACATCCACTTCTGACGGAGGAAATAATTCAAACGGAGGAAAATGTATGTTCAGAAAAAATATGGTGCAAAAACTTTCCGTAATTCTGTGTGTTGTTGTCTTTGCCGTTGGGTTTGTTTTTGCAAGCTCACAGAGCAGTCCAAACATATCACCGGACGAGGCATTGCAAAAACTGATGGACGGCAACAAGCGTTATGTGGAAAACAAGCTGACAAATGCCGCAATGAGCGATGCTGCGACACGAACCTCATTGGCTCACTCCCAGAAACCATACGCTATTATTCTCACCTGTTCTGATTCTCGCCTGCCGCCTGAAATAATCTTTGATAAAGGCTTGGGTGAGATTTTTGTCGTGCGGGTTGCCGGAAACATCCCTGATGCGATCATTCTGGGAAGTATAGAATATGCCGCCGAGCATCTCGG
>JAATGX010000304.1 GCA_015688915.1 Desulfuromonadales bacterium | reverse complement strand
TGGTAAGGCAGATCATGGCGCCGGAAGAATCTGTCATAATCAAAGGGGTTGAATATCTTCTTTTGCCGTATGTCTATGGCATGATTGCTTCCGCCGATTTTACCGGCATGCGCTCTATTTTGAAACTTTATGCTGATATTACCGCTTCAGGCAAAGATCTTGATTTACCCTTGCTCGCAGCATACGGAGAGCTTTCGGATAACGCCGGGGAGAAACTTCCCCTCATGGACATCAAAGGCAATATCGCCGCCATGAAAAAGCATGTCGGACAGATGAACGGAGAGTTCGCCCTGTCCAAATCGCAGCGGACTGCCCTTCATCACCACTACTCGCCGGCTAACGGGCCTATCTTGGCAATCAATGGACCACCCGGAACTGGCAAAACCACCCTCCTGCAATCAATCGTAGCGAGCGCATGGGTCGCGGCGGCCCTTCAGGGCGACATTCCGCCGGTGATAGTCGCCTGCTCCACCAACAACCAGGCTGTAACCAACATCATCGAGAGTTTCGGCAAAGTCTCCGCTTCATCCGGGATCATGGGCGAGCGCTGGCTGCCCGACGTCACCAGCTATGGCCTCTATTGTGTTTCCGCCTCGAAGAACACGCGGCACGAATACCAGCGCCAGGAAGTATTCCCCGGATTGGTGGAGAGCAAGGAATACCTGGAAAAGGGCAAAGAATTCTTTCTGAAAAAGGCTGAGGAATTCTATGAAAAACCCTTCCGAGATGTCGAGGGCGTCATCTCCAGCCTAAAAGCGGATCTTATCGTAACTGCGGTCAGCATAACCTCCGAGGCCGAGCGTCTGGCTCTCGTTGCCGACAGGAATGACGCGGAAATTAGGAAACTCCGTGAAGATAAACTCAAAGCCCTCTTCGAGGTGGAGCGGATCAAATGCGGCAATGACAAGCTGGCGGTTCTTCAAGAGCCAAAGGCGATTCTTCAACGGGAGGTGGAAGAATCACAGGAAACCGTCCGGCAGTCGCGCCAGGATGTGGCGGTCATGCGGGCGGCCTTTGCTCCGCTTGCCGGGAAGATCGATCATATCCGCGAGCTTTCCACCAGATGGGCTGTCTTAAGCCTCGGTACGCCGTTATGGATGAGGCTCTTTGACATTATTCCCTACGTCAGGGATAAATGGGCACTGTGCGCCCTGGAGTTTTACGAGAAAAATGCCGTTCGCCAGGCCTTGACATCAATTGCAAGAAGCGATGCCGTTCTTGGCGCGTTGAAGTCAATGCCGCCTCGCATCAAAATGGCGGCCGACTTCATCGCAAGGGAAATCGACGAGGATTACCGGGAATCGGGCAAAAAACTGGAGCGGATGAAGGCTGACCTGGAAGAAACACAGGGAAACACTTCAAGACTCGAGTCGGAACATGAAAAAGGTCTAGCCCGGTTAGCCACGCTGTTGGAGCAGGAATCCTCTGTTCAATGGGAGATAAAGTCAGCGGCCAAATCCCTTGAAAAAATACTTGCACGCCATAACCTTCCGGGCCTTGGGCATGATGATATTGCCGCCGCCTTTGATCGCCTGGTTGCCGACATCGAGGAGAAGCACGCAAAATCAATCAGCGCAGCATATCGGGAAATATCGGAACAGCTTGACACCTCCGTCCGGAGCAAGATGTTCTCCCTGGCTACCCACTACTGGGAAGGCCAATGGATTAAAGAGATGCAGGAAGGGTTTGCCAAGGGTGAAGAATACCCAGGCAAAAGGAACAGGGCAAATACGGAAGCAAAGTGGCGCCGCTACACAAAGCTCACCCCACTGATGGTCTCGACATTCCACATGGCCCCTGCAAACTTCGCCGCCTGGCGGCGTGGTCCTGATGACAGACCCGCCATCGATCCCCTCTATAATTACATTGACCTCCTGATAATTGATGAAGCCGGCCAAGTGGGACCCGATATCGCGGCCCCCACCTTCGCCCTGGCCAAACAAGCGATTGTTGTTGGCGACCTGTATCAGATCGAACCGGTCTGGTCTGTCACTCCCCCGATTGATCTGGGTAACATGCATCAGTATTGTGGGGACAAACTCGCCAAGCGTTACGAAGAGATGGGTAATGACGGGCATGGCATTTCCGCCGCCAGCGGGAGCGTCATGCGCATTGCACAGATGCAAAGCGCCTTCTGTACAGACAAACTCACTCCTGGAATGTTCCTGTGCGAGCACCGCCGCTGTACCGACAAAATTATCCAATACTGCAACGAGCTCGCCTATGGCGGAAAACTGATACCCTGCCGAAAAGAGTCGGAGCGCCCCGATCTCCCCCATATGGGATGGGCGCATATCAGCGGCCTCTGCAAACAGGTGGCTGGAAGCAGGTTGAATCAGACAGAAGCGGATGTGATCGTAGGCTGGATCAGTGACAGAAAAGCCTCGCTCGAACAGTTCTACAATATGCCCATAGGTGAAATCATCGCCGTGGTGACACCGTTCAAGCCTCAGCAACGTTACATCAGGTGGCAATTGAAGAAGCACGGTCTTAAGGGAGTTACAGCCGGTACGGTTCACGCCCTGCAGGGTGCCGAGCGCAAGGTGGTGATACTTTCCCCGGTATATGACATTAAGAGTACCGGCGGCACCATGTTCTTTGATCGAGGCGTCAACATGCTGAACGTGGCCGTATCACGGGCCATCGACAGCTTTCTGGTGTTCGGCGACACAAGAATTCTGGATCAACGAAAAAGCTCTCCATCAGGCAAGTTGGCCAAACATCTCTTTTCATCACCAGATAACGAGATCACCGATCTGCCGCAGGATGGCATAGCCACTACCCGCCCCAAACTCGCAAACGCAGCGGTCGAGGTGATTACATCGCTAAGCGGCCACAGGAAGGCTCTTCACGATGCTATTACCGAGGCGAAAGAGAGGGTTGTCATGGCTTCCCCCTGGATAACACATCAGGCGATCCATGCCGACAAACTGATTGAGCCAATCCAAGCCGCCCTGAGTAGAGGTGTCAAGATCATCGTCTATACCGATAAGGATTTCAACCTTGTGAGTGGTGGCGGCGAGTTTTTGAAATCATTCAGCAAAGGTGCTGGTGACTTGACGCAGGCCGGGGTCGAAGTGCGGATTGTGAACCGGGTTCACAACAAGGACCTTGTTGTTGACTCGGGAACCCTCATCTGCGGCTCTTTCAACTGGCTGTCGGCCGTGCGCGACGAGGAGCACTTTCTCAGCAAGAAGAATACGTCAGTGAAACTTACCGGAGAGGATGTTTCACGTCTTGTGGCTGACATTGTCGAGGAGATGGAGGATTTGTTCGCGGCCGGCGGGATCAGGTTCGAAAATGAAAACGAGACAGGTAAGTATGCGGCATGAAGATGGGAGAGTGGACGTATTTACTTGGGGTGTGTGGAGCCTATTGGTTTATTTCCCATCTCCGAAAAATCCGCTAATTCTCCATTTGCGTTTGACCCTGGGTTAAAAAAGCAAGCGGGAATTAATGAACAGAATTCGGAAACTGGGGTGGCGGGTGATCACGCGGCATGAGGATGGAAGGGTGGAGGTTTTTGACTAAATTGTTGTCATTTTGGCGTCGTTTTTGTTAAGTTGGTTTCAGGAGGTTATCCATGGCAAAAGCACTCGCCGAAGAAAGAATTCCCGCCCGGATGCCCACGGCGGCCTACGAGAAGGTAGCTGAAGCAGCCCAGGCAGTGGGCGCCACCCTCAATCAATTTCTCGTCCAGTCGGCTTTGGAAAAAGCTACCGCCATCCTGGAGCGCGAGCGGGTAATTACCCTCTCGACAGCATCGGCGCAAACACTCTTTAACCTCATGGACAACCCACCTGAGCCGAACGAAAGGCTGAAGAGCGCCATGAAGCGCCGCAAAACCCTTTCATGCCCGTAGCGATCGTACCGCTAACGCGGGAGCACGACCGGACGGGATTCGATTGCGGCGTTCCCGCGCTCAATGCCTTTTTGAAAGCCACTGCGCGGCAGCATGCCGATAAATGATATAGGTTACACAGCAGGTTACACCAAAAATAAAAAGGGTTACGTTTAAATGACGTAACCCTTTGTTTATTCGTGGTCGGTGAGAGAGGATTCGAACCTCCGACCCCCTGCTCCCAAGGCAGGTGCGCTGCCAGACTGCGCTACTCACCGGAAGAGGCTTTATATCATAACCAGCCATGTCAGGCAACAGCTTAATTCGTTCTGCCGCCATATCCCTTTTCACTTCCCCGCACCCGCCCGCCGAAAAGCCTCCGGTCATTTGGCTGAAAGAAACGTGCGCACCGAGGCGGCAATGCCGACCGGGTCGAGCCCAAGCATGGCTCGAAGTTCGTGTTGTTCCCCTTGGGGGATCGGACTGTCGGGATAGCCGAGCCGCAGCACCCGAATGCCGGTAACGCCCTGTTCTTCCAGGAGTTCCAGAACGGCGCTGCCGAAGCCGCCCTGCAGGGCATTCTCTTCAATGGTGACGATTCGACCGGACTTTCGGGCAAGTTCCAGGATCAGCGCGTCATCC
The DNA here is from genome assembly GCA_015688915.1 of Desulfuromonadales bacterium. Lineage (GTDB taxonomy): Bacteria > Desulfobacterota > Desulfuromonadia > Geobacterales > Pseudopelobacteraceae > JACPFJ01. Next base: position 3,988 of record JAATGX010000304.1, on the reverse strand, counting down.
AACGGCTTGACGAAACGGGCGTTAACCACGGAGAGGCGAATACCGTTTTCCGCTTCCAGCACTGTTGCAGCCTCCAGGGCCGGATAGACCATTGTCCCCAATGCCAGAAGGACGCCGTCCGGCCCTTCGCGGAGCAGCTCGGCCCGGCCGACCGGGATGATCGTGCAACTCTGGTCAAGGGCCACGCCGTAGCCGTTGCCGCGCGGGTAGCGCACCGCAGCCGGCCGGCCCAGTTCGATGGCGGTTGCCAGCATATGCTGCAACTCGTTCTCGTCCTTGGGAGCCATCAGGGTCATGTTGGGCAGGTGCCGCAGATAGGAGAGGTCAAAGGCGCCATGATGGGTGGGGCCGTCGCTTCCCACCACCCCGCTCCGGTCGAGGGCAAAGGTCACCCCAAGATCTTGCAGGCAGACGTCATGGAATACCTGATCATAAGCCCGTTGCAGAAAGGATGAATAGACCGCGAACACCGGGCGCATCCCGTCGGCGGCCAGGCCGGCCGCAAAGGTGACGGCATGCTGCTCCGCAATGCCCACGTCGAAGAAACGCTCGGGGAACTCCTTGGCAAAACCGGAAAGTCCGGTCCCGTCCGACATGGCCGCGGTGATTGCCACGATCCGTTCGTCCTCGGCCGCCAGTTTGCAGAGCGTTGAGCCGCAGATGGCGGTATAGGAGGCCGCCCCACCCTTCCCCTTCAGCACCTTGCCGGTTTCTATCTCGAACGGTCCCACGCCGTGGAACAGGGAAGGATTATCCTCGGCCGGCTTGTACCCCTTTCCCTTTTTGGTCAGGACATGGATCAGCACGGCGTCGTCAAACTTCCTGACGTTCTCCAGGGTTTCCAGCAACATCGGCAAGTCGTGGCCATCTATGGGGCCGATATAGTCGAAGCCAAAGGCCTCGAACAACATGCCGGGGGTGAAAAACCCCTTGAAGGACTCCTCCATCTTACGGGCCATGTGCAACATGCCGCTGCCGACACCATCGAGGCGGCCAAGGAAGGACTCCATGTTTTTTTTGAGACGGAACACAAACTCGCTGGAAGCGGTACGACTGAGAAAATTGGACAGGGCGCCCACGTTCTCGGCAATGGACATCTCATTGTCGTTCAGAATGACGATCATGTCCTTGTTCAGGTGTCCGGCATGGTTCATCCCTTCGTAGGCGATGCCGCCGGTCATGGAGCCGTCGCCGATCACCGCCACCACCTTGTTCTTCCGCTTGTCCAGGTCGCGGGCCGCCGCAAAACCGGTGGCCGCCGAGATGGAGGTGGACGAATGGCCGACATCAAAGGCGTCATGGGGCGATTCTGCCCGTTTGGGAAAACCGCTGATGCCGTCTTTGGTGCGCAGGGTGGAAAAACGGTCCCGGCGGCCGGTCAGGATCTTGTGGGCATAGGCCTGGTGCCCCACATCCCAGATGATCTTGTCTGCCGGGGTGGTGAACACCCGGTGCAGGGCAATGGTCAATTCCACCACCCCCAGGGAGGGGGCAAGGTGCCCGCCGTTGTGGGCGCAGGTTTCGATGATGAGTTTGCGCAGTTCGACGGCAACGGCCGGGAGCCGGGACACAGGAAGCTTTTTCAGGTCTTCGGGGGAATTTATCGTTTCAAGGAGAGCCATATCGAGTCCTTACCTATCGTGCGGAACAGAAAACCGAAAACCGTTCTCTCACAGAGCTCACAGAGGCACAGAGAAAAACTTTCGATGGACATGTGTTCTGACTGTCTATCGATCATCAACGGCCACAAGCTGATTTTGACGTTCTCCGTGCCTCTGTGAGAGTCAGGTTGTGGTTTTTTGAGGTTAATTCTTCCTATTGACAATGTACCGGGCGATCTCTCGCAGCGGATCGGCCTCGGCGCCGAAGATCTCCAGCGCCCGCATCGCCTCGTCCATCATGGTTCGCGCCTCTTCCTTGGCCGCCGCCAGCCCCATCACCGCCGGGTAGGTGGCCTTGCCCCGGGCCTCGTCCGAGCCCGCATCCTTGCCGATCTCCTCGGTGGTGCCCTCGATGTCCAGGATGTCGTCGGCGATCTGGAACGCCAGGCCGGTCGCCTCGCCGTAGCGTTTGACCGCGGCCAGACTGCGCTCGTCAGCCCCCCCCAGTAGGGCCCCGGCCACAACCGAAGCCTTGATCAGGGCACCGGTCTTGTGCGTGTGGATGTACTGCACCGTGGGCAGGTCCATATCGGCCTTACCCTCGCTCTCCATGTCCACCACCTGCCCCCCCACCATGCCGTAGGAACCGGCACAGGCGGCGATTTCGTGGATGACGCCCAGGCGGGCAGCCGGGGGCACGTCACCGGCAAACCGCGGATCGCTGATCAGCTTGAAGGCCTCGGTCAGCAGGGCATCGCCGGCCAGGATGGCCACCGCCTCGCCGAACACCTTGTGGTTGGTGGGATTGCCGCGCCGGAAATCATCATCGTCCATGGCCGGCAGGTCGTCGTGGATCAGGGAATAGGTGTGGATCATCTCCATGGCGCAGGCAGCCGGTATGGCGCGCTCCGTGTCGCCACCAACCGCCTGGCAGGCGGCCAGCATCAGGATCGGCCGGACCCGCTTGCCTCCGGCAAAGACCGAATAGCGCATGGCCTTGTGCAGGTTATGGGGAAGCTCCGTTTCGGCGGGCAGAAACCGGTCCAGGGCCGCGTCCACCCGCTGGCATTGTTCTTTGAGGTATGATTTCAAATCCATGAAGGTATCCTTTGACGTTAATCCCCCCCTTGAAAAAGGGGGGCGAGGGGTGATTTGGCCTGTAAAGCTTCTCCGTTGAAATCCCCCTGAATCCCCCTTTGCTGAAGGGGGACGTTACGCTTCGTCCGGCTCGAACGGCTCCCGCTTGAAGCTGCCGTCCTTCTGCTTCAGCAACACCTCGACCCGGCGTTCCGCCTCGTCCAGCTTTTTCGAGCAGAAAGCGGCGTGCCTGACCCCTTCTTCAAAGGCCTTGAGGGAATCCTCCAGGGAGAGAGAGCCCCCCTCCAAGCGCCGCACCACCTCTTCCAGTTTTTTCAGCGATGTCTCGAATTTTTCAGTCGCCATAACGAACCCTCGAAAAGTGAGTATTATACAGATATGCCGCCCATGGTCAAGTTTTCGCCTCCTCGACCGACTCAACCCTGCTTATTGCCATGCCGTGCTGAAAACGGAGCCGCAGCCGGTCCCCCACGGCCAGTTGCTCTGCGTCGGTTACCACCAGACCATCGGCAACCCGTGCCGTGATGGAGTAGCCACGGGAAAGCGTGGAGAGCGGAGAAAGCACCTCCAGCCGGGCAGCGTTCCCGGTAAAGGTATGTTTAAGAGATTCCAGGCGGGCGGCCAGAACGTGTTCGGCCTCGGAGAGCAGCAGCCGCAGATGCTGGCGGGCATCGGCAACCGTTTGCATCGGATTGTTAAATGACAATGATTGATTCAGGCGATAATACTGTTCATTGCGGCGCTTGAGGTCATGCGCCATACCCTGGCGCAACCTCTCCGTGAGGTCGTCCACCCGTTGGGACAAGTGCCCCACCATGGTGCTCGGATCGTGCAGCGACCGGCGCAGGGATTCGAGCCGGACCTCCAGCGACCTGAGACACGCCTCCATCACCAGACGCAGGCGGTGGCGCAGGGCCTCCATCTGGCCGTGCAACTCATCGGTACTGGCGATCGCCAACTCGGCCGCAGCCGATGGTGTGGGGGCCCGCAGGTCGGCCGTGAAGTCGCAGATGGTCCAGTCGGTTTCGTGTCCCACGGCGGAGATGATCGGGATTTTGGAGCGATGCACGGCGCGGGCGAGGCACTCCTCGTTAAAGGCCCACAGGTCTTCCAGCGAACCGCCGCCCCGCCCGAGGATCATCACGTGCACCAGCCCCAGGCGGCTCATGTCGTCCACGGCACGGGCGATCTCCAGGGCAGCGCCCTATCCCTGGACCCGAACTGGATAAAGCAGTATCTCCAAGGAAGCAAAGCGGCGATTGAGAACATTGAGGATATCGTGGATGGCC
>JAATGX010000011.1 GCA_015688915.1 Desulfuromonadales bacterium | reverse complement strand
TGCTCCTCTTCACAGGTCGGGTTGGCAATGACCGTGGGGTCCTTTTCGGCATCGCTCCACAGGTGCAGCAGCAGGGTGGCGTCGCCGCCGTGGTCCAGGATCATGTTCGGCGCTCCGCCGTCGTGCCATTCGAAAATCTTGTGGGTATAGTCCCAGTACTCGGCCAGGGTTTCGCCCTTGACGGCGAAGACCGGCGTGCCGGCGGCGGCGATGGCCGCGGCGGCATGGTCCTGGGTGGAGAAGATGTTGCACGACGCCCAGCGCACCTCGGCCCCCAGGGCCGTGAGGGTTTCGATGAGCATGGCGGTCTGGATGGTCATGTGCAGGGAGCCGGCGATGCGGGCGCCCTTCAGCGGCTGCGATTTTGCGAATTCCTCGCGGATCGCCATGAGGCCGGGCATCTCGGTCTCGGCGATGATCATCTCCTTGCGTCCCCAGGCGGCCAGGGACATGTCCTTTACGATGTAATCCTGCGACATTGGTTCGTTCTCCTTTTTTGTGGTGGTTATGGTGCTGTTTTTACCACCCCCCAGCCCCCTCCTCAACGAGGAGGAGGAGCGAGGATGGCGGTTCTTGTCCCCCTCCTAATTTAGGAGGGGTTAGGGGTGGTAGCCTGCAACTCTTTTAAAATTCTCTCGCACACCGCTTCCAGATTTTCGTGCACATCAGTATTGAGAAATCTGAGTACACGAATATTGAGACTATTCAAAAATGCAGTCCGTTCCCGATCGTATTCGATAGCCTCTTCGGTGAAATGGGAGTCCCCGTCAAGTTCAACGGCAAGTCGTTCCAATGGGCAATAGAAGTCCACTATGTAACGCCCGACGCTGTGTTGACGACGAAACTTGAAGCCACCGAGATTGCTCTGTCGAAGAACATTCCATAATTCGCGTTCGGCAGGAGTCGCTTCATTACGTAGGGTCTTGCGCAGAGGTTTCATGCCGGGGTTGTTATGGATCGGAGTGTCTTGCATAAAAACCTCAACCACCCCCTGACCCCCTCCTTATCAAGGAGGGGGAAAAAGTTGGGCGCTGTTCTCCCCTCCTAATTTAAGAGGGGCCGGGGGTGGTAGCCTTTACCAGCAGCACCGTTTCCTGCCCGCTTTTCCCTTCGATCCGCTCACACCTGACCTCGCCGAAATCCGCCGCTGTCAGCCACGCGTTCAACTCCTCCTCCCCGAACCCCAGCCACTGATCGGCCAGTTGCTCCCGCGCCGCCTCCCGTTCATGGCGCGCCAAGTCAGCCAGTGCCAGCACACCGCCAGATGACAGCACCCGCCGGATCTCGGCCAGCACCGCCGGGGGATCAGGGGCGTGGTGCAGCACCATGTTCAGCACGGCGCACTCAACGGCCTTGTCCGGCAAGGGGAGGTGGGTCATCTCGCCCAGGCGGAGTTCGACTCCGCTCACTCGCCCGGACGCCAGCCGGTGCCGGGCCTCCTCCAGCATGGCCGGCGAATGGTCCACCCCGATGACGTTGCCGGCCTTTGCGGCCAGGGCCGGCAGCAGGCCGCCGGTACCCAGTCCGACCTCCACCACCGTTCGCCCCTCCGGCACCAGGGCCAGTAATCGTTCACGGTAGTCCGGCACCGGCAACAGGGTGCGGGCCAAATCGTCCCACTGGCGGGCATGACGGTCGAAGAACTCCCGGCTGCGCCGGCGCCGTTCCTCCAGCACCTGGGCAACCGCGGCCAGGTCCGTGGCCCGCTCCGGCAGACCCTCCACCCCTTGGGACAGGGCCAACCGGATAGCGGCAAAGAAGGGGCTTTCCCCGCCGGCCCGGTAGTAGCTCCAGGTCCCTTGGCGCTTGACCGAAAGCACGCCGGCCTCGGTCAGGATCTTCAGGTGCCGGGAGATGCGCGACTGCCCCATTTTGAGGATGGCGGTCAGCTCCTGCACGGTGAATTCACCGGCCAGCAGCACCGCCACCAGGCGCAGGCGACAGGGGTCGGCAAGAGCTTTGAGGGTATCGAGCATGATATATCAATAATCCTGATTTTTATAAATCAATTTTTCTTGATATAGCACACCCCGTAGTGGCTGGCAAGGAGAAATCAGGATAGGGGCCGGCGGCCAACGACGCATCTTGAAAACCCTTGAAAACGGAAACCGGATGGCGTACTAGATACGGGAATGCCTGGGTATAGTGCTTCATTCAACGCCCAGCCGCACCCTAGGAAGGAGCTTGACCGACATGGCCGGAGATACGCAACATGTGTCGATACAACTGGAAAATGTCGCTGTCGTGCGCCGGGGAGGGGACGGGCGGAAGGTGCCGATCCTGAGCGACATCTCGTTCTCGGCCAAAAGCGGCGAGATCACCGCCATCGTCGGTCCCTCCGGCGGCGGGAAAAGCTCCCTGATCCGGCTGATCAACCGGTTGAGCGATCCGACCGGGGGGACAATCTACCTGGACGGGGAGGACATCTCCGGCCTGGACCCGCTGCGGCTGCGCCGCCGGGTGGCCATGGCGCCCCAGAAGCCGATCATGTTCGAGGGAACCGTCCTGGACAACCTGCTGCTCCCCTTCCGGTACCGCCAGGAACCGCTGCCCGCGTCCGACGGACCGGAGGTGGCCCACGCCTTGGAACTGGCGCGCCTGGATCCGGAACTGCTGGACCGGGACAGCCGTACCCTTTCCCTGGGGCAGCAGCAGCGGGCCAGCCTGGCCCGGGCCCTGATCACCCGTCCCCGGGTGCTGCTGCTGGACGAGCCGACCAGCGCCCTGGACCGCCCCACCGCCGACCACCTGGCCGCCACCCTCCATGACATCTGCCGTTCCCAGCAATTGACCGTGATCCTGGTGACCCACGACCTGCGGCTGACGGAGAAGATCGCCGATCACCTGGTCTACCTGGAAGCGGGGCGGATTCGGGAAGCGGGCCGGGCCGTGGACCTGCTTTCCAACCCCCAAAGCCCCGAGTTGCGGCGTTTTCTGGCCGAACCGGACGCAAAGGAGTTCTGACCGTGGAAGAAGTCAAGATCGTCAACCTGGGTCTGCCGAACCTGGCCCTGGCCTACGGGCTGGTGCTGCTCACCATCGGCCTGGCGCGCCTGCGGCGCATCGGGCAGGAGGGGGAGATCATGTGGTCCTCCGTGCGGATGGTGGTCCAACTGTTCGCGGTGGGCTACCTGCTGCACCTGGTGTTCGACGTCCGGAGCCCCCTGGCGGTGATCGCCATCCTGCTGGCCATGGCCGGGTTCGCGTTACAGATCATGGGGGCGCGCATCAGTCACCGGATGCCCCATTTCTACCGGGTGATGGGGATAGCCATCCTGATCGGCTGCGGCGGGGTGACCTTCCTGTTCTGCGGCCTGGTGGTCGGCTACTCCCCCTGGTACGAGCCGCGCTACCTGATCCCCCTGGCCGGCATGATCGTCGGCAATGCCATGAACGGGGCCAGCCTGGCCGCCGAGCGCCTGGGGGCTGAGATCCACGAGCGGCGGGACGAGATCGAGACCGCCCTTTGCCTGGGGGCCACCAGCCGCCAGGCGGCCGACACAGCGGTGCGCCACGCCTTCCGCGCCGCTCTGATGCCGACCACGAACACCATGGCCGCCATGGGAATCGTCTCCCTGCCCGGCATGATGACCGGCCAGATCCTGTCCGGCATCGAGCCGATCGTGGCGGTGCGCTACCAGATCGCCATCATGTGCGCCATCACTGGCGCCGTGGCCATCACCGCCTTCCTGGTCCTGTTCCAGGGGTACCGGAGCTACTTCACCAAGGCCCACCAGTTGACGGAGGAAGAGTATACCGGGCAATAAACATATTAGATTCACCATTTGTAGTTAACAAGTTATTTTCTTTGTGCTCTTTGTGCCCTTGTGGTGAATAACTGCCTTTTCAGAACAAAAAAGCCGCCGTGACTGGTTGCCACGGCGGCTTTCTATGTTCATATTCCGTGCGGTAGTTCAGGCCGCTTCCTGCATGTCATCCGCTTCAGCCTCGGCCTCCTGCGCCCCGAACAGTTCATCGAAGATCGCCTGCACCGTGGTGATGCGGTCGGCTTTCCAGGCGTTGGTGCCGCAGAAGACCAGGCCGGTGGCCACGTCGCCGCGCTGGGCCCGGTCCAGGGAGGTCACGATGCAGAAGCGCTCGCCGGTTTCCTTGTAGGTGCATTTCTTCAGGCATCCCAGGCTGCAGGCGTTGTCATAGTCCAGGTCGTACTGGCGGATAGCGTCCTTGTTGGTCAGAATGGCCCGCCCCGGCAGCCCGGCCGGGCTCATGATCAGGCCGATGTCCTCCTCCTTACAGTCCAGGTATCTTTGTTTGAAGGCGTCGTCGGCATCGCACTCCTCGGTGCAGACAAAGCGGCTGGCCATCTGCACGCCGTCCGCGCCTTCGGCCAGGGCATGCTCCAGGTCGGCACGGTCCCAGATGCCGCCGGCTGCGATGATCGGTACGTCAGCCCCGTATTCGTCGCGGAAAAACTCCTTCACGGCGCGGACGGTGGCGTACTGGTCATACTCACCGGTGCCGATGTTCTCCATCTTCTCTCCCAGGTGGCCGCCGGCCGTGTCCGGGTCCTCAACCACCACCGCATCGGGCAGGCGATTGTACCCCTTATGCCACTTCTTGGCGATCAACTGGGCCGCGCGCAACGAGGAGACAATCGGTATGATGGCCACATCCGGCGCATGGGCGGTCAGTTCCGGCAGGCTCATGGGGAGCCCGGCGCCGCAGACGATCACCTTGGCCCCGCCGTCGATGGCGGCCTTCACCAACTGTTCGTAATCGGACAACGCTACCATGACATTGACGCCGATAATGCCGTCCGGCGCGATTTCGTAGGCCTTGCGCAACTCCTCCTTGAACGCCTCGGCATCGGCCTGAAAGTAGTTTTTACCGTCGTAAAACTCACTGTTGACGCCTATGCCGGCGGCGGCCACCAGGCCCACGCCGCCGCATTTGGCCACATGCCCGGCCAGGTTGCCGGCGGAGATGCGTACTCCCATGCCCCCCTGTATGAGGGGAAAACGAACGGTGTATTTTCCGATATGCAACGGTTTGGTCATCTCACGCTCCAGTAGCCGGGATGGGCTGTCGTTCTTATTCCTGTCACATCATACCAGCCCGGATTCCCGCGGACGTGTAATAGTTTTGTAAAAATGGCCGGCCAGCCGTACCCTTTCCTGGTTGACTCCCCATGGTCGATAAGGAATAATGCGCCATCCAGTAGAAGCACGCCGGGAGCCTGCATGAGAAAGCTATTCGTACACATCTGCCTGGCCCTGTTGGTAGTGGCCGGTTCGGTCAGGCCAGGCCAGGCAGAAGGGACAACAGGGCAACAGGAGGCTCCGGGGGAGATCGTCACCCTCTGGCCGCTGTTCGATTATCGTGCCAGCCCGGCCACCAATTACAGCAACCTTTCCATCCTCGGCCCCCTGTTCAAGCGAGAGCACGCGGGCTCCAAGACCACGACGGCCGTCCGCCCCCTGTTCTTCTCCCAATCCGGCCCCGAATCCGAAGAAAACGATTACCTCTACCCCCTCGCCTCCAGCAGCAGCTCTGAAGGCGCCTCCGAGAGCCAGGTGCTCAGGCTGTTCCAAAGCCATGCCAGCCATGCCGGAACACCGGAGGAAAAGCACGACTCCATGCTGTTTCCGTTCTACATCAGCGGCACCTCGGAGAAATACGGCCCCTATACCTCGGTCTTTCCCCTGTACGGCGATATCTACGAGCGCTTCTGGCGCGATGAGTACCACTACGTCCTGTTTCCGCTCTACGGCCGTACGGTCAGCAAGGGAACCACCTCGACCAATTACCTCTATCCCTTCTTCAATACCGTGTCGGGCGACAAGGAGAGCGGCTTCGCCTTCTGGCCCCTGTACGGGCAGTCGGCCAAACAGGGGGTCTACGAGAAGCGCTTCGTGCTCTGGCCGTTCTATATCAGCGAGAGCCTGGGCAAGGATAGCGACAACCCGGTGGAGAAGCGCTATCTGCTGCCGTTCTACGCTTCGTCACAATCGCCGAAACGCAGTTCGGTCTACGCCCCCTGGCCCTTCTGCGGCGTGGTGCGGGACGAAAGCGTCCAGGCCGTGGAGCGGGATTTCCTCTGGCCCTTCTGGATGACCGCCCACGGGAAAGACTCCCAAACGGATCGCTACCTGCCCTTCTACGCCGAGTCCCGCGTGAAGGACACCACCAGCCGCTGGGTGATGTGGCCGCTCTACCGCCACGAGACCATCGACTCCCCCGAGTTCCGCCAGGACAAGACCAGCCTGCTCTACTTCCTGTTCCACCGCTCGGACGAGTCCTGGCCCCGGGCCGGAAAAGACCGCGCCAGAAGCGCCTTCTGGCCGCTGTACGCCTGGAAGCGGGACGAGGACGGGATGCGTACCCTGTCGCTGCCGGCCCTGGTGGAGCCGGTGGTCTGGACCGACGGGGTGGAGCGCAACTGGGCGCCCCTGTGGCGGATTTTCATCGCAAAATGGGACGCAAAGGGGGACGGCGCGACCTCGATCCTCTGGAACCTGTACTGGCGGGAACAACGGGGCGACGAGAGCGCCTGGGAGCTGTCGCCGCT
>JAATGX010000019.1 GCA_015688915.1 Desulfuromonadales bacterium | reverse complement strand
TGCATGTCGCGCAGCCAGAGCCGCTCATCCTCGGTCTCCGCAACGCCGTGAAGCTTCTTTACCTGTTCCAGGAGCCCCTTCACACGCTGATAGAACTCCACCTCGTCCTTGGCCTTCTTGTCCCCGCTACGGGCCATCTTCCCGGCCCGCTGGATCTTCTTCTCCACCGTGTCCAGGTCGGCCAGGGCCAGCTCGTTGTTGATCACCTCAATGTCGTCCGCCGGCGATACCCGGCCGCTGACATGAACCACGTTCTCGTCGTCGAAACAGCGCACCACGTGCACGATGGCGTCCGTACTGCGGATGTGCCCCAGGAACTGGTTGCCGAGCCCCTCCCCGGAGCTGGCCCCTTTGACCAGCCCGGCGATATCCACGAACTCGATGGTAGTGGGCTGGATCTTCTGGGGTTTGACGATGGCGGAAAGCTGATCCATGCGCGGATCGGGCACCTGTACGATCCCCACGTTGGGGTCGATAGTGCAGAAGGGATAGTTGGCCGATTCCGCGCCGGCCGAGGTCAGCGCGTTGAAGATGGTGGACTTGCCCACGTTGGGGAGCCCGACGATGCCGCAGTTGAAACCCATATCCTGTTTACTTCCTTAGAGAAAAGAATTGGCACACCAAAAACGAAAGACCTGTCTCTCACAGAGTTCACAGAGCCACGGAGGATATCACAGACAAATTCAAATCTTAAACTTCCGGATGCAGGCCGCTTTCTTGTGTCTTCCTCCGTGCCTCTGTGAGCTCTGTGAGAGAATGGCCTTCATGTTGTTCTGTCTTCCAGGAAATTCCGATTATTGAACAGGCTCATGGCCTTGGGGAGCCCCTCGTCCAGCATCATCTCCAGCATGTCCCGCGCCCCGTCCAGCACCCGCGGAAAGGCTTCCATCTGGTCCGGCGGGATGGTGCCCAGCACATAGTTGACCGTGTCCCCGTGGGGCGGCCGGCCGATGCCTATGCGCAGCCGCAGGAAATCGTCCTTGCCGAGCAGTTCCTTGATGGAGCGTAGGCCGTTATGCCCGCCGTGGCCTCCCCCTTGCTTGAAGCGGACCGTACCGAAGGGGAGGTCCAACTCGTCGTGTACGACAATCAGATTCGACAAAGGAAGCTTGTAAAACTGGAGGGCCTGCATGGCGGACCGGCCGGAGAGATTCATGAAGGTCAGCGGCTTGAGGAGCACGAGGCGGTCGTCCTTGCGGCTCCATTCCCCGGCTAGGCCGGAAAACGTCTTGCGGGTTACGGAGACGTTCTCCAGGTTGGCCAGCCGGTCCAAAAAAAGGAAACCCGCGTTGTGGCGGGTCCATTGGTATTGGGGGCCGGGATTTCCCAGCCCCGCTATGACAAACGTGCTCATTGTGTGCGTGGGATCGGGCTAGGCCGCCGCTTCTCCGGCGGCTGCCTCTTCCTTGATCCTGCCAAGAACGCTGACGACCGGGGTCTTGGGGTTATCCAGCACCTTGACACCCTCCGGAAGCGGAATCTCGTTGACATGGATGGAGTGGGCGACCTTGAGGTCCGCGATGTCGATCTCGATATGATCGGGGATATTGTTCGGCAGACATTCCACATGCAGTTCGTGGTGGGCGAAATCCAGCAGGCCGCCTTCCTTGACGCCCGCGGCGGTGCCCTTGAGAATAACCGGCACGGTGACGCGCAGTTTTTCGCTCATGTTGACGCTATGGAGGTCGACGTGCTTGTAGGTGCCCTTGACCGCATCCCTTTGCAGGTCGGCAATGATGACCATGGACTGGTCCAGTCCGCCGCCACCCACCAGGGTAATCAGGTTATTCTGGCCACCGTCACCCGCCATGGCGGCCTGCAGCTCACGGTATTTGATGCTTACCGCCACCGGGTCCATTCCCTTGCCGTACACGACGCCGGGGACCATCTCCTCGCGCCTCAATTGACGGCTGATACCCTTGCCGGTCTTCGATCTCAATTCGACGTTCATCTGTTTCTGTTGCATACTGTTCCTCCGCTCGTAGTGGGGGGCAACGCCCACCCTGCACACTCCAATATCTGATAGATCCGGTTATCTGATTTTTATACAAACAATGAGCTGACCGACTCGTCCTCGTGGATACGCCGAATGGCCTCGCCCAGAAGATGTGCCACCGACAACATCCTGATTTTGGAGGTATCTTGTCCCTTGTCGCCCAGCGGAATGGTATCGGTCAGCACAACCTCTTCGATGTCTGAATTATTGATGCGTTCGATGGCCGGCCCGGAAAGCACGCCATGGGTTGCGCAGGCAAAGATGGAACGCGCCCCGTTCTGCTTGAGCGCCTTGGCCGCCTGGGTCAGGGTGCCGGCCGTGTCGATCATGTCGTCCAGGATGATGGCCACCTTGTCGCGCACATCGCCGATCAGGTGCATCACCTCGGCCACATTAGGGCCGGTGCGGCGCTTGTCGATCACCGCCAGGGTACATTCCAGCCGCTTGGCAAAGGCACGGGCGCGTTCGGTACCGCCAGCGTCCGGGGTGACCATCACGAGCTGTTCCCCGGCAAAGCGCGTTTTCAGGTAGTCGAGAATGACCGGTGCCGCATAGAGGTTATCCACGGGTATATTGAAGAAACCCTGGATCTGGCCGGCATGCAGGTCCACCGTCACGACCCGGTCCACGCCGGAGGTCGTGATCAGGTCAGCCACCAGTTTGGCGGTGATGGGGGTGCGCGGGGCGGCCTTGCGGTCCTGGCGTGCATAGCCGTAATAGGGGATCACGGCCGTGATGGTCGCCGCCGATGCCCGTTTGAGCGCATCCGTCATGACCAGCAGTTCCATCAGGTTGTCATTGGTGGGTGCGCAGGTTGACTGGATGATATATACATCCCGTCCGCGCACATTCTCACCAATTTCCACCATGACCTCGCCATCGGAAAACCTGCGTACCCGTGCGGCGCCCAGGGGCACACCGAGGCTTTCACAAATTTTCTGGGCGAGCGAGGGATTGGAGTTCCCGAAGAAGACCCTGATCTTGTCATGCATGACGTTCGTTTACCTTTCAGCAAAAGCAAATAAAATATGGCTGGGGCGCCAGGGATCGAACCTGGGAATGCCGGAATCAAAATCCGGTGCCTTACCGCTTGGCGACGCCCCAACAAAATGGACTATCAAGCCGTTACCCGCTGTAACATGAATCGAAAACCGGCTGCCACTGCATGGCACGCCGCATGTCACATCGTCTCGACCGCGGCGGCAAACCAGCCGGTACCGTCGACCAGCGCCTCACGCGCTTGTTCGGCGCTGTCCTTGTCCCGGAAGAGTCCGAACACTGTCGGTCCGCTGCCGGACATCATGGCGCCCACGGCCCCCAGGCGCAGCATGGCGGCTTTGATATCGGCAATAACCGGGAAAGACGGGATGGTCACGGACTCAAGATCATTGGAAAATATGGAGCAGATATCCTCGATACTGCCGTAAAAATAGGGAAGTTTAGCCAGCTCGACCCTGTTTGTCAACTGCAAATTTTGGTAGACCCAGGCGGTGGAGACATGCACACCGGGGTTTACCAGCACCACCCAGGCCGCAGGCATGGCCGGCAGAGGGGTAAGCCGTTCACCGACACCCTCTGCCAGGGCGGTCTTTTTGAAGATGAAAAATGGGACGTCGGCGCCCAGTTTCAGGCCCACATCCATCAGGTTTTGATCGGAAAGCCCAAGCCCCAGCAGCTCATTCATCCCCATCAGCACGCTGGCGGCGTCACTGCTGCCGCCCCCCAGTCCGGCGGCTGTCGGGATGTTCTTGGCAATGGCGATTGCGGCGCCCTGCCCGCTTCCCGCCAGATCAAGCATGGCGCGGGCCGCCTTCCAGGCGATGTTGCCGGGACCATCGGGAACGCCGTTCTTTCCGCAGGTTACCGTGATCTCCGCCGTATCGGCCAGGGAGATGGTGATGTCGTCGCACAGATTGACACGCTGCATGACCATGCGCAGGTCATGATAGCCGTCGGGCCGCCGCCGAATGACATCGAGCAGGTAGTTGACCTTGGCAGGGGCCTTGAGCGTCAGGATTTTCACGGGATCTCCGTCACGAATGAAGGTTACAAACAGCAATAGTTTTCTAATGCAAGCAGCCGTATAAATCAAGGCAAAACTGCGCCGGAGCGTGGTGCTCGGCACTGAAGTCTTGCGTGGGGCGGCTTCTGTCTTTATACTGTCATAATTCGCCAATTAATTAATCGATGCAAAGGAGATTGCTCCGTGAATCCGAGACTTCCCGCCGAATGGGAGGCCCAGGACGGCGTCCTGATGGCCTGGCCCCACGAAGGCACCGACTGGGCCTACATGCTTGACGATGTCCGGCCGGTCTATTGCGAAATCATCCGCCGGATCAGCCGCTTCGAGCGTGTCCTGCTCACCGCGCCCAACGCGGCCATGACCGGAGGTTTCCTGATTGACGCCGGCGTGGACCTGGCCAACGTCACCATTTTTGAAATACCGAACAACGATACCTGGGCACGGGACTTTGGCCCGGTCACGGTCATGTTCAACGGCCAGCCGGTGCTGCTGGACTTCGTGTTCAACGGCTGGGGACTCAAGTTTCCGGCCAACCACGACAACCTGGTCACCCGGCGCCTCAAGGAACTGGGCGCGTTCAAACCGAACCTCAAAACCATCGGCCTGGTCATGGAGGGGGGAAGCATCGAGAGCGACGGCCTCGGCACCATCCTGACCACGGCCGCGTGCCTGCTTTCACCCAACCGCAATCCCCAACTGGACAAAAGCGAGATAGAACAGGCCATGGCATCCCTTCTGGGCGCGCGGCGGGTGCTCTGGCTCAACCACGGCTGGCTGGCCGGCGACGACACCGACTCCCACGTGGACACCCTGGCGCGCATCTGTCCCGACAACACCATTGTGTATCAAGCCTGCGACGACGGCCGGGACGAGCACTACGCGGAACTGAAGCTGATGGAAGAGGAACTGAACGCCTTCCGGGCCCCGGACGGCTCGCCCTATCGCCTGATCCCGCTCCCCTGGCCCAAGGCCCGCTTCGACGAGCAGGCCCGTCGCCTGCCGGCCACCTATGCCAACTTCCTGGTGATCAACGGCGCCGTACTGGTTCCCACCTACCGGGACAAGGAGAAGGACGACCTGGCCCTGAAGGCCATCGGCCAGGCATTCCCCGGGCGCGAGGCCATCGGCATCGACTGCCTGCCGCTGCTGGACCAGCACGGTTCGCTGCACTGCGTGACCATGCAGCTTCCCCAGGGGATACTGCCATGACGTCCCTCAAGGCTGCACTGATCCAGCAGACCTGCTCCGGCGACCGGAAGGCAAACCTGGAGAAAACCGTCGGCATGGCCCGACAGGCCGTTTCATCCGGCGCACAACTGATCGTGCTGCAGGAACTGCACGCCGGGCTCTATTTCTGCCAGGTGGAGGACCCGGCCCTGTTCGACCAGGCCGAGGCCATCCCCGGCGAGAGCAGCCGCTGCATCGCCGCCCTGGCGAAAGAGTTGGGCGTGGTAATCGTCTCCTCACTGTTCGAGCGCCGCGCTCCCGGCCTGTATCACAACACCGCCGTGGTGTTCGAGAAGGACGGCTCAACAGCGGGCATCTACCGCAAGATGCACATCCCGGACGACCCCGGCTTCTACGAGAAGTTCTACTTCACCCCCGGCGACCTGGGGTTCACCCCGATCCGGACGTCGGTGGGCACCCTGGGGGTGCTGGTCTGCTGGGACCAGTGGTACCCCGAGGCGGCCCGCCTGATGGCCCTGGCCGGGGCCGATTTCCTGATCTACCCGACGGCCATCGGCTGGGACCCGGCCGACGGCGATGCGGAAAAGGAACGTCAGCGCGACGCCTGGATCACCGTACAGCGCGGCCATGCCGTGGCCAACGGCCTGCCGGTCCTGGCCGTGAACCGGGTCGGCTTTGAGCCCTCAACGCAGCACCCGGAAACCGGTATCCGGTTCTGGGGGAGCAGCTTTGCCGCCGGGCCGCAAGGTGAGCTGCTGGCCGAGGCTTCACGGGACAGGGAAGAGGTTTTGCTGGTGGATATCGATCTGGCGCGGAGCGAGCAGGTGCGGCGCATCTGGCCCTTCCTGCGGGACAGGCGTATCGACGCCTATGGGGATGTGGTGAAGCGGTTTCGTGATTGAGTTTTACCTCCCCTTAGAAAAAAGGGGCTTGAGAGGGATTTGATGGAAGAGCATGAAAGGCAAATTCCCCCTTCCCCCCTTTATCAAAGGGGGGTGACCTAAATAGAGAAAGATTCCCTATGACCCTTCCCGACAAGGAAATACTGGACGCCCTTTCCGGCTCCCGCATCCTGACCTCCATGATCACCCCGGCGGTGATGATCTCGGCCTGCGGCACGCTGATCTTTTCCACCTCGTCCCGCCTGGGGCGGATCTTCGACCGAGTCAACGTGATGAAGTCGGAGATCGAGGCGGTGGTTCTGGAGAAGATCTCGTTCCCCGGAGAGCGCATGGCGTTCCTCCACGAACAACTCCAACGGGCAAAGAAGCGGGCCTTCCTCATCCAGAAGGCCCTGTCCGCTCTCTACACCGCAACCGCGCTGTTCGTCGCCTCCAGCCTGGGCATCGCCGTCAACGTGGCCTACGGCGACCCGAAGCAGGCCTGGATTCCAACCCTGATCGCCCTTGTCGGCGGCTTGTTCCTCTTCGCGGCCTCGGCTCTTCTGCTGTATGAAAGCCGCTTCAACCTGGCCTTCGTCACCCGCCATATCGACTTCATCGAGTTCCTGGAAGAGCGGGCGGCGGGGCGAGACACCCCCTCCCAACACTAACGGCCACGGAACCGACCGCTATACACTCCGCTTCCCTGATGTCCTGCCGGTTTTCGTTATTCCTATCCTAGTACTGTGTAACACTTTTAATTTCGCACAGTTCCCCCCCCCCTGCGGGAGGGGGTTAGGGGGTGGGTGAGGCTGCCATCCAGCATTTCACTGCTGATTCCATGGCACCTTCCCCTCCCTCGCAGGGGGGGAGGGAACCCATTGCAGGGCCGCTCTTTTAAAGTTACGAGGTACCAGTCTTGAATGAGCGATAGCTGGCTAGACCGTCACCTCCGTCTGCCCCATGATGGTGACCCGGTACGAGGAGAAGCATTTCCGGCCCAGGCATCCCCGGAAGACACCGGCGCCATAGGCGATATGCTCGAGGACGTACACCAACACGAAACCGGCAAACCACATGTCCGGCTTCTTCACGGTGTAATCGACCCGGGCCGCACAGCCTATGGCGGCCAAAAACGGCAGCCAAAGCAGGGGAACAACCAGGCTGGCGGCGATCACCGCAAGGGAGTAGTAACGGATCAGGTGGAAACTCAGGTAATAGACCAGGCTGCCGAATGCCCGCAGCCGGCCGCCGAGGAGGGCAGGCAGGCCAAGGGGGATGTTCCGCCGGGCCAGCCTGAACCGGACGGCCAGGATGTCGGCCAGGAGCACGCCAACGGCGGCCAACAGGCTCCAGCCGCCGGTGAACGGCGCAACGAGGCAGAGCGCCAGCAACAGGGCCGGCAACACGGGCACCACCATCCGCTTGCGCCGGTGCGGATGGAGACGCTGGAGCATCCCTTCCGAGGTGCCGTAGTCGAAGCGGCGTGACATGAACGAGCGGACCGTGCTGCGATGTTCGTGGCAGATCCGGCCCTTTGGCTGGTAGGTGATGGTCCAGCCGCTGTCCCGCAACCGCCAGGTCAGGTCCACGTCCTCCCCCACGTGCATGTCGTCCCTGAAGCCGCCGATGCCCGTGAATACGGAGCGGCGCACCAGCAGGTTGCACCCCGGCAGGTAGAAGGTGTCGTCGCCCCTGCTCCCGTAACGTTCGCGGCTGCCGAGGGAGAGGCTGGACATGACCGCCTCGTAGCGATCCACGGCCGACTCGGTGCACATGCCGTCCACCAGCCCCCCGACCGCGGCTGTCCGGCTATCGCCGAAGCAGGGGGTCAGCTCCGCCAGCCAGCCGGCCGAGGCGGTGCAGTCCGAATCGATGAAGGCGAGCAGTTCCCCGGTCGCCGCAGCAGCCCCCGCATTGCGCGCCGCCGCCGGCCCCCTTCCCCTGCCTCCTGACGCCACCAGCAGGGTGCCGGAGTCCCGCGCCACCCGGGGGGAGTCGTCCCGGCTGCCGTCATCCACCACGATCACCTGGAGTTTTTCCTTGGGATAGTCAAGGCGGGAGAGGGAGGCAAGGCACCGGGCCAGTTCGTCGGCCCGGTCCATGACCGGGATCACAATGCTGACACTCGGGCATGCCCCTGACTGTCCGGCAGCCTCTCCCGGCCGTTCCAGAAGGCCCTTGGCGGCCAACTGCTCCAGAACGCCCTGTTCCGCGGGCGTGGCCGGGGTTTGCGCCCCCCCGGACAGGCGGCCGAGCAGTTCCCCCAGGGAGCGGTTCAGGTGCAGGACACGGAGCGGCGCCTTTGACACCAGGAAAAATCCGTTGTCCCGCTCCAGCAGTTCCACGTTATGCACCAGGCGCCAATTCATGATGTCCTCTCCGGCGCCACCCCTTCCTCGGCAAGGATCCGCCAGATGCCGTCAGCGGTCTCGTCGCCGGAAAGCCGGTGCAGTTTTCCCTCCCGCGCCTTGATGCCACCGGAGAGGAGTGACAGGATCCGTTCAAAGGCCGGCAGACCGGCATCCGGAGTGGCCACCCGTACCGGGTCGGGACGCGGCACGCCGAAGCCGGCGGTGGCCAGATAGCCGCCCCAGGCCCCGAACCCTTTGCCGGGAAGGCCCAAGTGTGCCAAATCCCCGGTTTCCACCGCGGCATCCAGGGCGCCCATCAGGGCATCCACCGACGGATAGCGGGGCGCACCACCCTCTTCCAGCAGGATCGTGCAGGGGAACGGTGCCGCCACCTCCTGGCGGCCACCCCGGTCTCCCTTGCGCAGCACCGACACGCCGTCCCGCTCCAGGGTCACGGCGACCGCCGCCGAGAGGCAGGGCATGTCGCGCAGCGCGGCGGCCAGGGCCGGCACCGGGTCATCCCCTCGATCCAGCAGGCGGTTGCCGGTAATGACCAGCGTCGGGCCGAGGATCTGGATACAGCGCGCCAGCACCCGGCCATCGGCAACCGCATCCCCCCCTTCCAGGCCGTGGTCCCAGAGCCGGATACCCCGATCCGCCCCCAGGGAACAGGCCAGCCGCACCATGTCGTCGAGCCGCTTCGGGCCAATGGTCAGCACGGTCACCAGGGCGCCGGACTGTTCCTTGAGGCGGAGCGCCGCTTCCAAGGCCGCCAGGTCAGCCGGGTTGGGCATGCGCCGCAGGCCCCGCTCGCAGATGGCCGCGCCCCGCGTGATCACCCGGGCCGGCGGGCGGGGGTCGCAGGTCTCCCGGAGGAGGACGAGTAGGTGAAGGTCGGTGTTGGACATGGGTAGTTCCTCTGATTGCGGGTGTAAAGGCGACCACCCCCGGCCCCTCCTTATCAAGGAGGGGAGCCTTAAAGTCCCCCTCCTGATTCAGGAGGGGTTAGGGGTGGTCAGATTTTGATTACGTCATCCGGTATGCCACCCCGAAGCCGCCCCGGGGATAGTGCCAGCGGGTAAAGGCGTCCCGGTGGCAGACCACGTAACAGGTGCCGCATTCCAGGCAGCCGTCGTACACAAAGGTCATCTTTTGCTCCGTCTCGGACCAGGTATAGCAACGGGCCGGGCAGGCGTTGGTGCAGCCGCGGTTGTCGCAGCCGATGCAGACTTTGGTGTCCAGCACGATGTGCGGCTCCCGGTCGATGGTAAAGCTGGTGAAGTCGAAAATCTCGTCTATGTTCACAGTGCCCTCCAGGCGGTCAGGATGTCGGAGAGGGTCTTCCCGAGGCCGATCTTCTCCCGCACCTCCCGCAGGATCAGTTTCGGGATGCTCGTCTTCGGGGTGCCGTCGATGCGGTAGAGGTGCTCCATCATGCTGCACACCAGGTCCGGGTACTCGTTGTAGATCCGGTCGATGTGCAGCATTTTGGGCGCGTTCCTGAACCCCTTCAGATCCTTCATCACCCAGCTGAAGTTGAGCCGCTCCTTGTAACGGTTGAGCGTCTTTGTGGTGAAGTCGTTCCGTTCGTGGGCCTCCACCACGGTTCTGCCCGCCAGGATGCCCGTGTGGGAGGCCAGGTTGATCCCCTCCAGGTTGACGCCGGTGGCGTTGCAGAAGGCCGCCGCGTCGCCAGCCACCAGGATGCCGTTGCCCACCAGTTCCGGGATCATGGCGTAGCCCCCTTCGGGGATGACATGGGCCGAATATTCCTGCAAGCGCCCCCCCCGCACCAGCTTGGCCACCTGGGGCTGCTCCAGGAAGGCGTTGAACAGGTCATAGGGGGTTTTGCCGCTGGTGCGCAGGCTGGCCAGATGAAACACCAGCCCCACGGAAAGGGAGTCGTAATTGGTGTAGAGAAACCCGCCCCCCCGGACGCCGCCGGTGCAGCCGACGAATTCGTTGGCAAACCCCTGGTCCCGAACCAGCCCGAAACGGTCGTCGATCATCTCCCGCGGCATGTCGATGAGCGCCTTGACCCCCACGGCCATCTGCCCCGGATCAAAGCTCGGCCGGCGCAGCCCCGCCTTTTTGGCCATGAACGACAGCACGCCGTCGGCGGCCACCACCACCGGGGCGCTGATCCGGCCGGTGCGACCCAGGATGGTGACGCCGGCGATCCGGCCGTCCTGGTACACCAGATCCTCCACCGTGGCCCGGGTGATCAGGGTAGCCCCGGCCTTGACCGCCTCCTGGGCCAGCCAGCGGTCGAAGCGGGGGCGGAAGATGGTGTAGCCGTTGTAGGGGGTACGGTCAAAGCTGACGGTTTCATGCTGGACGTGGAAGCTCGCCTCCCCGGTCATGAAGGTGGTGCCCTTCTTGGCGATGTGCCGTTCCAGGGGTGCCTCGGCCCAGAATTCGGGAAACACCTCTTCTATGGAGGTCATGCGGTGCAGGATGCCGCCGAACATGTTCTTCTCCCCCGGAAAGGTGCCCCGTTCCACCAGGGCCACATCCAGCCCTGCCCTGGCCATGGTCAGGGCAGCCGATGAGCCGGCCGGCCCGGCGCCGACCACGATGACCTGAAACGACCTGGTCATGCCGCACCTCCCCGGGCCGCCCTGGCCCGTTGCAGGAGACGCGGCAACACGTCGGCCAGGTCGGCCATGAACCCCTCGTCCGCATTGGGAAAGATCGGGGCCTTGGGGTCGCTGTTGATGGCGACGATCCGCCGGGAGTCCTTGATCCCCCCCACATGGTGCGGGGAGCCGGAGATGCCCAGGGCCACGTAGAGCCGGGGGGCCACGCTCCGGCCGGTCTGGCCGACCATCCGTTCGAAACCGGTCCATCCCAGGTCGTACACTGGGCGGGTCACGCCGAAGGAGACGTTCAGGAGCCGGCACAACTCCTTGAGTTGCTCGAACGTCGTTGGGGCGCACCCCTTGCCGGCGCTGAAGATCACCTCGGCCTCGCTCAGGTCAACGGTCTGGGGGTCGGGCGGGATCCGGCCGGTGACAATGGCGGCCGGCCCCGACGGCAGCTCCGCCGGACGCCATGTGGCCACCACCGGGTTGCCGGGCCGGACGCTCGGCAGGAGTACCTGGCTCAGGGAACGGAGCCCTACGGTGAGTACCAGCGGCCGGCGGGCGTCCCAGAGCATTGTTTCCGCCATGCGCGCCCCCAGGGCCGACCGGGAGAGGCGCAGGCCCGGGCCTTCCCGACGGGCACCGGTCACCTCGGTCAGCAGGGCCGCGTCCAGGGCCGCGGCCATGACCGGCGCCAGGGTCGAGCCCAGGTCGTTGTGGGGCAGAACCACCATGCCCGCGGCCTCCCCGGCGGCCAGCCCAGCCAGGATCTTTCCCAGTACCGCCGGCATGTCCAGAAGTTTTTCACCGTCGGCCACGCAGGTGATCTCCGGAACGCCGTGGGCGGCAAGGCCGGCCAACGGCCCCTCCGCTGGTGCGACCAGGGTCACGACCCCCCAGGCGGAATCGAGGACAGCGGCCAGGCGCGAGCAGTAGGAGGCGAGACCCCGGCCGGTCTCATCCAGTTCACCGTCCGGGAGATCGACAAGGGTGAGGATTTTTCCGGTACCGGCCATCAGATCTCCCTCCCGACCCGGTGGCCTTCCCAGATGGCCATATCGACCTTGCGGGGGGCAACGCTGTCGCCGATGCGGTACAATTCCCTGACCTTCCCCTTCAGGCTCAGGTAGAGGCCGTCGTCGGCCTTCTGCCCCATGGCCAGGACAATGGCGTCGTAGGGGCCCCACTCGTCCCAGTCGTTGGAGTAGACATTGAATCCCTTGACCGTCTTGGCGCCGGCCTCGCCGTTGATCTCCATCACGGCGATGTCCGGGGTGAAGGTGACCCCCTTCTGGAGCAGCCGCTGCCGGGTCAGGTACAGGTCCTGGGACGGCCCCAGTTCCGCCGCGATGAACAGGCTGGAGGTGATCATGTGCACCGTCTTCCCCTGATTGGCCAGGAACTCGGCCGTGGCCGTGGCCCGGTGGTGGCCGTCGTAGTCGATCAGGCAGACATTATCCCCCATTGTCACCTCGTTGTTCAGCACCTGCCACACGTTGCAGACCCCCGGGCCGTCGGCGCCCGGAACCGGGTTTTCCCTGGGCCGGCTGCCGGTGGCCACGATCACCACGTCCGGCCGCTCCGCCACCACCTGCTCCGGTGTCACCTCGACCCCCAATTTCACCGTCACCCCGGCCTTGTCCACCTGCTCCTTCTCGTTACGGATGATGACGCCGAACTCGTCCCGGCCCGCCCCCTTCATGGCGGTCAATACCTGCCCCCCCAGGGCCTCGTTCCGGTCGTACAGGGTGACGTCGTGACCGCGTCGGCCCGCC
>JAATGX010000147.1 GCA_015688915.1 Desulfuromonadales bacterium | reverse complement strand
TCCCGTTTTTTCCCCAGCCGGCCAGGATCGTGGCATTATTGGGCAAGCCGCCTTCTCCCCAGATGATCAGCATCGCTCTCCTGATCTACACATTTTCCGCCATCATCCTGAGTCTTTCGCGCATGACAATGGCCATGGAGCACCGCAACTGCTTCAGCCATGTGGGCTACCTGACCGGCTTCTTCCTCTTCTACTACTTTGCCGGGGCGCTGGACGACAACTATTGGGCCGTGATCGGGGCCGGGATCACCATACTGGGTGTGGAGAGCTATCGCATCTGGACATGGTGCGGTGAGGCTATCGCACGAAAACGGGAGGCCCTGGAACATGTGCGGAAAACCGGGAGAATGCCCATGGAAGATTGACCAGGCCGCTCGTCTTTGTTCGTTCAAAAACAAGAAAAACCACCGGGGCAACCCGATGGCTTTCTTGTCTGGCAGGGATCAAACATGGGTAACGAAGATTCTACTCCCCGGTGAACCTGGGTGGGCGTTTTTCATAAAAGGCGTTTTTCCCCTCCAGGTAGTCGGCGCTGTCGTAGGCTTTTCTCCGCAGCCCCTGGATGCGTTCAAAGGTTTCGGGGCTCAAGGGATGGGAGTTCCCCAACAGCCGCAACTGCTCCTTGATGACCGAAATGGCCAATGGAGAATTTTCCGCTATCTGAAGTGCCATATCGAGTGTAAAACGCTCCAATTCCTCCGTGATGACAAGATGATTGAGGATGCCCACCTGCAGGGCGCGCTCGGCATTGATCGGCTTGGCGGTGAAAAACATCTCTCGTGCCATGCGCGGCCCGACCACGTTGACGAAATGCAGGATACCGGTGGAGTTGTAAGGAACACCTATCTTGGCCGGTGTTATGGCGAATGCGGCCGACGGGCAGCCAATGGCAAGGTCGCAGATGCAGGTCAGGTCGCAGGCCCCGCCCCACACGCTCCCTTCGATCATTGCGATCACCGGCGCCGGAAAAAGCTGAATCGCACGCAGCGCCTGCTCCAGCGGGTCATTATAGGAGAGCGGGTCGCGGCCGGGTATGGGAAGCTCGCGGATGTCGAACCCCGAGGACCAGACCTTTACGCCCGGTTGGGCACGGATAATCACGGCGCGTGCCCGTCGCTTCTCAAAATGCTGCAACGCTTCGATCAACTCGCCGAGCAGGTCGTTGGAGAGGCTATTGCGTGACGCGGAATTATTCAAGGTAATGGTGCCGATGCGCTCACTGAACGAGGTAAGAATTAATGACATGGGGCGGACCTCCGGTAGGATCACCAAAAAGACATTGGCAATTTTTATACCCCCCAAATCAACCGAATGCAAGTTACCAACACGAAAACCACGGAAAATTCCTTTATTTTCAACCGTAGCTGCGGTAGCCTCCGTAACCGCAATGCGGGGGCATTTGTGTGCAGAGAATCATCCTGACGGCAGGGAGAGGCGTATGGATCCACAGACGGGCGCTATTGCTGCAAAGGATTTTGAACGTGCCCTGAAAGAACTTGAGCAGGGAAATACCCTGGCAGCGCTGGCCTGCATGGAGAACGCGCTGAGCATATGGGACGATCCCCGATGGTATTCCCGTCTCGGGTTCTGTGTCGCCAAGGAACGCGGTCTGGTCACACAGGCGCTGCAACTCTGCCGGACAGCACTTGAACATGAAGTGGAGAATCCCATCCATTACCTCTACCTGGGAAAGGTCCATCTTATTGCCGGGAACACCGTCGAGGCGCTCCAGGCATTCCGGCAGGGAATGGCCCAAGGGGGCGATCCCGAAATTGAGCGATTGCTCAATGAGGTTGGGACGAGAAAGCCGCCGGTCTTGCCGTTTCTTCCCCGTGAGAACTGGTTGAATAAATACCTGGGAATACTTCTGAGACGCCTGGGATTGAGATAATACGTATTTTCATTCTTGACATGAACCTGCAATTCGCTCATTGTACGTACTACGATTTCATAATTGCATACAATAATCACCGAAATGGCAAAATCCGGGGAACTGGATGACGCAAAGCCACCTGCCCAGAACGGGAAGAGGAGTTGTCGAAGCGGTAAACAAAGATGTTGCAATGCAATATCGAACCAAACCTGCCCTTTCGCAAGAACTCGCAGGTTTTTCGTTTTCAGGGTTTCCATCCCCATTTAAAAACAGGCTTCAGAAACCAAGGGACCTGTCTAAGGCCAAAGGAGACACAGTATATGAATACATCATTAATCGACGTACCCAAAGATGCCCAGGTGGTGAGCCAGATTATCGAAAAAACTCTGTCGAACGGGATGCTGGTGGAGGTCTACCTTGTCAAGTACCCCCGCCAGTACGAGTCAGCCCTCTTTATCGAAGGGCATTATAAACCCGGACCTCCTCTACCGCGTCCTGTGGATAATCCCACCGAGACGGCAGCCTATTGGATGGGAGTGCGACCGAAAATCGGCTTGAGCCAGGAAGAGGGAGATGAAATCCTGGGGACCGTGAATGTACAGAACAAGCTGCACCACTGCTTTTTCTCGGATAAGTGGGGGGTTCTGGAAAATGACTAGCCTGAAACCTCTGAACGAACGGTCTGTGAGAGGTTTCAACAACTGAGAATAGCTGTGACATCAATATCCGGTGTGTGGCGTCCACCAGACTTTTTTAAAAAACGAAGCCACGCTATTCAATAAAAACCGAATCAAATAGAACTATAGGTGATGTGATATGAGCAATATCAACGTGACTATATCGGCTCTCCGGAGAGAACTGAGAGCTGCCATGGATGATCGCAACAAATTGAGCAAGTTGCACGCTACTGTTACGGACAGCATCAATCAGGCGTATGGCGAAGAGAAAGAGGCCCTGGCCAAATTCAGGCAGGAAGTCCGGGACGCACTCAACTGTAGAGTGGACAACTGGGGAAAGCGTTAGTCGCACTGCTGTGCCGGAACAATTTTCAGTCCGAGATCGGGATGATCTCTGAACGCCACCTGAAGCCACCATCGTATGACTGGTGGCTTTTCTATCACTCTATAAAGAAAAAAGTCCCCTTTTTGTGCCGGTTAACTGTACCGACAGCAAAAAGGAGACGGTAAATCACGCAACAATCCACCAATAACGGATTGTCGGTGGCGTCATTCTAACCGATTCTGTAACTAAGCATGTTTGCATGACTTTCTAAATAGCGTTTTTTAGTGTTACACCTAAAGTTACACCTATAAAACAACGCTACCCACCTTTTCACCACTTCTCCGGCAGAAAAAAACGTCACCGGAATTGCAAAATCCTTTGCTCGTTGTTCATGCCATCATCCCCGTAACAAACGCGCGAACCTCTTTAGCGGCAGCAAGCGCTTCGCGGGCCTCGTCAACCTCCGGCATGTAGAAATCATCCGGGTAACGGAGCGACACGGCATAGCCGGTTAGAAAGTCATATTTCCCCAGCTCTTTGAAGGCAGGCTCATAGCGTGAGCAACTTGCCACAAGAATGGAGATGTTGTGGGTGATGACCGGTTCATCTCCCTTGCTGACAAGAAACATTTTCAGATATTTTTCAACTGCCTGCTGACAGTGGAAACAGATGGTGTCGGTTATCGGCTCATCAGCGCCCAGGCCGTATTCGGCGGTCTTCAGGTCATTATCGGCTTTGATGAGCCATTGGCTGACAATGCCCTTCAGTTTTTCGTCCACAAGAGCCTCCCTTCCCGCAGAATGACTCTCGACATGGTCGGCAGGTTGCTGTCGTCACGGAATTTATCGGCACGTTTGAGGAGAAAATCGACGTTATATCCTTTCTGCGCAGTGTCGCCATACAGCCGGTTCAATATGCTGTTCCGTTCCCGCCAGCCCAGCTCGTGATCAAGCAGAATGGCAATATCAATGTCGCTCTGCTCCCGCGCCGTTCCTTTAGCATAACTGCCGAACAGGAAGATACTCTTCACCGAAGGTACAGCGGAGATGACAATGTTCTTGATTGTCTCAAAATCGCTGGCTGAATACATGTCGGCCCTCTCGTATTGATGTTGCGATTATGCCATT
>JAATGX010000300.1 GCA_015688915.1 Desulfuromonadales bacterium | reverse complement strand
TCTGGAGTCACATACGCAAAGAGTGCTTCAGTCCGGCTGTCTTGTCCGCGCATAATTTTCCTCAAGGATTACGAAGTATTATGCGCAAAAATGTATCATAAATCAGCAAAAACAGCTAGTTGAAATTCAACAACCTGCTAGTGCGGTCCGGCAGGCGGGTCGGCAACGGCGTCATCGGCAAGCAACAAAACCCCGGCGGATATGCCCAGGGTGATGCATGCGGTCGTGAACGCCAGACGTCTCCCCTGCCAGAGGCCGCCGAACCAATTCATGAACTCGCTGACCAGCACATTCATCTTTCCGCCATAGAGTTCCAAATCGTGCAGATACCTCTTCGAATCCTCAGGTTCAAAACCCAACGGGCTGCCTGAAACATCCGCGGCAGTCAGATAGATCAAGGCGGCGCTGCCCAGACCAACCAGCATGATCGCGGCAACAATGAGATGAAGGCGTTTTTGCCGATTTTTGGGATTCTCATTCATGATCCGGTGCCTTTCGTGCAGGCCGGTCACCGGAACCTGAACTCGCCGCGAAATTCGGGCCGGTGGAATCGGCCCCGGTAATGTGCCCGGTCCCGGGCATATATGCCGTACTCATAATCGCGGTAATAGCGGATTTCCTCCCACCGGGACCGCCGCAAAATGCGCGGCAGCAATCGTGGCTCCGCCACGACCCATGGCCCGTTGTAAAACGGCCCCTGATACCAGTATCCGCGGTAGAACAGATAGTAATCCCGCCCGATGTAGATGACGTCGTAGGGATAGCCCACGGCCGCATAGAATCCGTACCGGGGTATGTAGACAAACTCCGGAGCGGGCAACGGAGCGGGTTTCGCGTACTGCTGCGGGGCGGCATACTGCGTCGGCGGCACGGCAGGGGCTCCATACTGCGTACCCGGAGCAGCTTGTTGAGCCGGAGGTGCGGCATTGGCGGGCGGTGGCGTCTCCGGTGGCGGATAAGCGGGCGCCGGGGCCGCTTGTGGAGACGGAGGCAGGGGGGGCTGCTGTTCCATCGGCGGGTACTGCGGTTGTACCGGCGGTGCCTGGACAACGGCCGGGCTCATGAGGTTGATGCCGATATCCAGGCCGCGGGCGGAAGATACGGACGGCATCTGGATCAGGAGCATCGCAGCAATCGGGACAATGGCGGAATAGGTTCTCATGGGTAAAATCCTTCCCTTATGGATCGTGAGGTAGTATTTTTCATAAGACGTGCCGAACGGGAAAATGGTTACATTTCATCCGAGGGAGAAAACAATGGATAACGCGACAGCGCCGCGCTGCGCCTGGGCCGGCAATGACCCGCTCTACCGGGCATACCATGACCGGGAATGGGGCGTGCCGGTCCACGACGACCGGATTTTGTTCGAATTCCTGACCCTGGAGGGGGCCCAGGCCGGGCTCTCCTGGATCACCATCCTGCGCAAGCGGGAGGCCTACCGCGCCGCCTTTGCCGGGTTCGACCCCGAACTGGTGGCCCGTTTCGATGAGGCCAAGGCTGCGGAACTGCTGGCCAATCCCGGCATTGTCCGCAACCGCCTCAAAGTGGAATCGACCATAACCAATGCCCGCGCCTTCCTGAAGGTCCAGGAGGAATTTGGCTCCTTCGACGCCTACCAGTGGCGCTTTGTGGATGGCAGACCGATGCGGAACGCCTGGAGGAGCATGGCCGAAGTGCCGGCCAGCACACCGGAGTCGGACGCCCTGAGCCGGGACCTGAAGCGGCGCGGCTTCCGTTTTGTCGGCACGACCATCTGTTATTCCCATATGCAGGCCATCGGTATGGTCAACGACCATACGGTGGATTGTTTCCGCTGGCGGGAGTTGGGCGGCGATGCGTGAGAGCGGGAAGGGGACGACAAAGGAACCCGCCCTTCAGACGGTGAAGCTGATGTCGCTGTTTCCGGCTATTCCGGATCCGGAATAGCCGGAAAGGGCAGCGCCACGCGGGGTCGGGTGCACGGCCTTATCCTGTGCCTGTTTTCTTTTGAACGCCTCGATGACGGATCGCAGGAGGCGTTTTGCTTCCTCGACGGTCTCTTTAAGCTGGCGATCCCCGCTATTGTCGGCCTGGTTGGGCGTTGCCGCCGAAACGTTTGCCGTGGAGGGTGTGACAGGGTTGGTGGTATCGCTGCCATCTGCGGCGCCGGTGTCGGTTCCGGTCGTTGCCTCCGCAGGGGCGGCGGAAGCGGTCTGGCTCGATGACGCGTCCTGTTGCACGCCGCCCTGGGTTGATCCCGCCGTCTCACTACCGGCTCCGCTTGGCAAACCGCCACCCCCGCCGCCGTCACCCAGGGTAGCCAACTGGGAGGCAATCTGCTTGATTTCCGCTGCCAGCGATTTCATCGACTTGGGGCTGAGAAACGCCATCATCTGCCGCAACAATTTCAAGCGGTCGCGTAACCTCTGGATCTTTTCCAGCCGCGCCTGCCGTTCCGTTGTCTTCCTGTCGGGCAACTGCTTCGCCATTTCCTGTGACGCAATCAAATCTTTCATCTGCCGCTCGGTCAAGGCCGAAGAGGCGGTTGATGCACCCGTTTGAACGGCGGATCCGGCCGAGCCGCTTTGAGCGGTTGCGGGTCCGGTGAACCATGTCGTTGTAGTGCTGGCTATGTCCATGATAAAGCTCCAGGCAGATTACATGACTTCTGTAGTACGTATCGTCAGATTTGCCGGATTCATAAATGTTGAACCGCAAGGCAACGCCGCAGGATTGCCGGTAATGAAATCTTTAAAAATCTTTGTAAAAACTTTATGGGCATTTTAACGGCAGGTTAGACTCCCTGGGTAGTGTAGGCTCATCACACACTCAAGGAGGTTACGGTATGAACAAGATCAAACTGTTGTACGATGTCACGCGGGCCATGAGGAATCAGGAGAAGATCGGCGGCGTTCTCCAGGCGCATGTCCGCAGAGACCAGGAAGAGATCGCCTCCCTGCGCACCACGTTCGAAACGAACGATGCGGGGAAGAGCAGGATCGCGGTTTCTTCCAAATTGAACCTGGACGGTGGGCATGTTACCCGGGAAAGCACCACCGAGTTCGATTTCCCGGGCCAGTGCCACTCCGGCTCCGGCATGGTGCGCGGGCTGTTTCACCGGCACCACGGCGCGCACGGTTGCTGCGGGATAAAGGGGGTGTTCACCAGGCTGTCCCTGGCCTTCGGCATCCTGAGCAGCCTGAAGGTGGAGGAGAAAGGGAACGGAGCGGCCCTGGTTTCGCTCGATCTGAGCGACGTTCCCGAGGAATTGGCGACCATGTTGCTGGAAAAGATGCAGTTCAAAAACGATTGCCTCATGCATCATGGTATTCTCAAGGAGCGGCACAAGGTGGAAACCCTGAACGGCACCCTGGTCATAACGGTGAACAAGGATCACATCATCGAAACCATAACCGCCAACCTGGAGAGCACGGCGCTGGACGATAACAGCGGCCGGCATACCCTGGCGGCAATCGCCGAAGTGCAGTTCACCTGACCATCTGCGTTCCACGGCGGTAATGTGACCGGCAGCACGCGACAGGGACGCGGGAAGAGGCACGGCATCCTGCGTTCCTGTCGTATTTCAGAATCCGGGGTACAAATGATGAGATTTTTCAGACGCACCTGGCAAAGACGCTGCGAGGAGGAGCAATGCACACCTCTCCGGAAACTTCACGACCACTTCCACCAGCATCAACGGGAATTTATCACGTATCATCGTTACTTTCGCTATGCCCGCCCGGTTGTGCTCCTGTTCAACGTCATCATCCTCTATCTGTTGTTCCGTTGGGCCGGCATCAAGGCCATCGGCATTTTCTTCGCCGCCTTGATCGTTTTCAAGGAATTGCTCATGTTCATCTTCCTGATGCGGCTGGAGAAACGGATCATCTCTCCCATTCAGGAGCTGCGGCGGGGGGTGGATCAGATTGCCGACGGCAACTACGACGTGCGGGTGACGTGCCATGTGCCCAATGACCTGGGATTGCTGATCATCTCGTTTAACGAAATGGCCCACAAGCTGCAACAGGCCGAGCAGATGAAGGCGGAGTACGAAGAGAACAGGAAAAGCCTGATCGCCAACATCTCCCATGACCTGAAAACCCCCATCACGGCGATCCAGGGGTATATCGAGGCGGTGCTTGAGGGCCAGGCCCTGCCGCCCGAAAAGCGGGACAAGTACCTGAAAACCATCTATCATAACGTGTCGTACCTGAACCACCTTATCGACGACCTGTTTCTGTTCTCCAAGCTCGACATGCAAAAGCTGGAGTTCAATCTCGTCACGGTCCCCATTCGCAGCTACATTGCCGATCTGATGGAGGAATATCAACTGGAGCTGGACGGTCTCAACATACCGCTGCGGGTTTCCGATACCCTGACCGGTGAGCCGCTGGTCAATATGGACTGCAAGCGCATGTATCAGGCCATCAACAATATCGTCAGAAACGCGGTGGGGCACGGGCAGGAGGGACTGTCGCTCCAGGTGGCGCTGTACCGGAGGGACGCCATGATTGCCCTGGACATCCGGGACAACGGGCCGGGCATCCCGCCGGACAAGTTGCCGCACATTTTCGGCCGGTTTTACCGCATCGACACGGAACGAACCAAAAATTTCGAAAGCACCGGACTCGGGCTGGCGATCACCAAGGAACTGGTCCTGGCCCATGGCGGCGAAGTCACCGTAACAAGCCGGGAAGGCGAAGGCACCTGCTTTACCATTATGCTGCCGGAACGCGCCGGGAATGAGGATACAGATGAAAAAAGTCCTGATTATCGAGGATGATCTCAACATCGCCGAACTGGAGCGGGACTACCTGCAACTGAACGGCTACCACGCGGAGATTGTCCAGGACGGAATGGCCGGCCTCAAACGGGCCCTTTCCGGCCGGTTCGACATTATCGTTGTCGATTTGATGCTGCCGCAGAAAAACGGTTTCGAGATCATCTCCGAAATTCGCAGGAATCTTGAGATCCCGGTCATCGTGGTTTCGGCGAAAAACGAGGATATCGACAAGATCAGGGGGCTTGACATCGGGGCCGACGATTATATGACCAAACCGTTCAGCCCGACCGAATTCGTGGCGCGGATCAAGTCGCATCTGAAACGGTACGAGCGGCTCAAGGGAAACGCCGACAGCCATGAGGTGATACTGCACAAGGGGCTGGAAATACATACCGGAGCGCACCAGGTCTTTGTCAACGGCAAGGAGGTGCAACTGACGACCAAGGAGTATGAGATCCTGGTGTTTCTCGCTTCCCATCCGAACATCGTCTTCACCAAGGAACGCCTGCTGGACGCTATTTGGGGGAACGAGTATTTTGGCGATACCGCGACCATAGCCGTGCATACCCACAAGATCCGCAAGAAGATCGAAGCCGATCCCGCGAACCCGGTGTACATCGAGACGATCTGGGGCACGGGCTATCGGTTCAAACCGTAGCGGGAGCACGGCCACCTCACGCCCCCCGGAACTCCTTGCGGTAGCGGGCCGGCGATGTTTTCAGAGTCCGGGAAAAGTGCTGGCGCAGCGAGGCCTCGGAGCCGAAGCCGGACTCCTGCGCGATCCGGTCAATGGGCTTGGAGGTAATTTCCAGCAGCCGTTGGGCCAGCACCAGGCGCTGACCGAGCAGCCACGCGCCAACGGTTGTTCCGATGACCCGGCGGAAACGGCGGGTGAAGGTGCGGCGGCTCATACAAGCCCGCTCCGCGAGCGTATCCAGGGTATGCGGCTGATCCAGATGCGCCTGCACCCATTCCAGCGACTCCGAGAACCGGTCAACCGCCGGCGTCTTTTTCAGCGGCTGCTCGATGTACTGCGCCTGCCCCCCCTGGCGGTGCGGCGGCACCACCATGCGCCGCGCCACGCGGCTCGCGACCTGCGCGCCATGCAAACCGCGCAGGATATGCAGGCAGCAGTCGATCCCCGCCGCACCGCCGGCAGAGGTGACGATCTGTCCCTCATCCACGTACAGCACATCTCGATCCACCTGAATCAACGGATAGCGCCCCGCCAGATCGTCGGACCAGGCCCAGTGGGTCGTCGCCCGGCGGCCATCCAGAAGCCCGGCCGCAGCCAGCACGTAACTCCCCAGGCAGAGGCCGACAATCGTCGCGCCCCGCTCAAAGGCCGCGCAAAGGGCGTTCAGCAATGGCCGGGGCGGCAGCTCGCCCGGATCGCGCCAACTCGGCACGATGATCATCCCGGCATGTTTCACGTCGCCGAGACCTCGCAGCCGGGCCAGCGCAAACCCGGCGCTGGTGGCCAGCGCCCCCTTTTCCATGCCGCAGACCAGCACCTCGAACCGCGGCATGGTTCCGTCCTGAAAATCCTCTCCGAACACGGCGCAGGGAACGGAGAGATGGAACGGGCTGATCCTGTCAAAGGCGATTACGGCTATGGTATCGGGGTGCATGCGGGCCTCCGGAGAAAGGTTTGGCCCGATTATAGCTATTATTGTCATTCAGGCCACTATATTTCGCCGGCAAAGACGGTAATAATCCTTTTCCAGAAGCAGCCTATCCGGTACGAAAAGGAGAGAACCGTGGAACATTCACCGCGCAGGGTCTTGATTGTGATCGATGTGCAGAATGACTATGTGGGGGGAAATCTTCCGATAGAATATCCGCCGGTGGAACTATCGCTGGCCAATATCGGCCGGGCCATGGATGCGGCCGGAGCTGCCGCCGTGCCGGTGGTGGTCGTCCATCATGTGCTGCCGAAAGCCGCGCCGGTCCTGGCCAAGGGGTCGCCCGGCGCCGAACTTCACGGCACCGTCGCCGCGCGCAGCCGGGATCATTACGTCCTGAAAAGCCAGGCCGGCGCCTTGAGCGGCACCGGCCTGGAAGAGTGGTTGAGAGCACGCCAAGTCGATACGGTCACCATCGTCGGCTACATGACCCACAACTGCGACTTCTCGACGGTGGTGCAGGCGCTGCATGCGGGTTTCGCGGTCGAGGTCCTGTCCGACGCCACGGGTGCTCTCCCGTACGCCAATCGCGCCGGTTCCGCAACAGCCGAGGAAATCCACCGCATTGTCACCGTGGTGATGCAGTCGAACTTCGCGGCTGTCATGAGCACCGCGGAATGGATCGACATCCTTCACACGGGAAGGCCGCCGGAACGGGACACGATCTACGCTTCGAACCAACGCGCCCGCTTTTCCACGGCGGACTGACAGCGGCGGGAGGGCGATTGTTCATGCCACGGCCAACCGGCCCTGGCATGGGTGCCGGCTGGCCCAGGGGGAGGAGATCCTCCCCATCATCAACCATGTGGCGTTGCCGCCGGACTTCATGTTGCTTTCAATTTTTTCATAAACTCCAAAGTCTTACGTATTCCTTCGTCGTAGCTCGTTTTCTGAAGCTCGGGAATCAGCTTTTTCAGATTCGAATCATCGACAAAGATAGGCTTCGACATCAAATAATGCATCTCAACGAATTCCCGCATGAACACATCCTTAAGCCCCAGAATTCGCAGAAGCCATTTTCCGGCCACTCGCAGTCTTAGCTGTGCGCCCGTTTCCGCATAGATTTTTTTCGCAAAGTCCCGAACCGTGATGTACCCATATCCGCCCAGATTCCAACGACGACCATACGCTTCTTCCTTCTGCGAGAGCTGAAAGAGCGTGAGGGCGAGGTCGGGAACATACACAAACTCATGGGGCAGATCGATGGGTCCGATAACATCGGCGGGCTTATTCAAAAGCGCACCCTCGAAAACTCTGTGAACCAGGCTCAAAGACGAATCTCCACCGTAAAAGTCGGGCGGACATAAGATAGTGACGTTCATGCCATTTTTCCCATGGGCAGCCAGCACGATGTCTTCCTGCTCTTTTCGCATGCGCCCTTTGTAGGTATGAGGATCACGAGGATGACCTTCCGTGATCCGGGATGACGTCATCAGCCCATAACTGTAAAGAGTGCTCAGGTGAATGAAATGCCGAACCCCTGATTTCGCGGCGGAGTTCACGACGATCTCAGATATCCGTGGATGAAGCTCAAAGCGATGATAGGGAACACCGACCAGATAAAAGACCGTATCAATTCCACTCATGGCCTGTGCGGCCGCTTCCGGATCCAAAAGATCGGCAACATGGTAATCGACAAGAGGCCCGTAGGAGCCGAAAGCGGTCTTGAGCTCCGTGAGGTTGCGGCCAACCACACGGAACATCTCGCCTCGCGCGGCAAGCACTTTGCCAAGCTCCTTTCCCACAGCTCCAGCCGCTCCCAATAGTGCATATTTCATGTAAATCCTTCTCTTTCCTTGATCTAACGATGTTAGATCAAGCTTAAATTTTTTAAACTGCCTTCAACCCATTTTCGAAAATTTCACAGGACCTCTCAATGAGGCCCTCAACTTTCCTGGGTCCGCCAAGCTGACCCGAAATTCCCAGAGAAACCAGGCCATGAAGATGAGCCCAGAGAATTTCCGTTGCCTGAAGAGGATCAAATTTCTTGATCGAATGTGCCTCGGCCCATTCAGCCAGAATTTCGGAAACCTCTGAACAAAACCCTTCAGCCTGCTTCAATAAACCTCCATGACTCTTCTTAAGCCCCACGAAAATTCCCATGGCCTCGTAAATTTCAGGATTTTTGTTCGCATATTTCCAGTACGCCAGGCAAACAGCCACAAGGGAAGATTTCGGAGACCCTTGTTTTTTCCACGTCACCGAAATGGTCTTCCGTAAATCCTCAAAGCCATCAATGAGAACCTGGGCCACCAAGTCTTCCCGGCTCTCGAAAAATTCGTAGATGACAGGTGCCTTGTAACACATCTGATCCGCGATCTTTCGCACAGAGACGGCATTCCAACCGGATGCTTTTGCCATCTGGCGTGCCGTCTTAAGAATGAGGAGTTTACTTGCTTGCTCTCGCGACATGTGAACACGTCTAACACCGTTAGGTAAAAAACGCAACAACGTACTTGCCTGAATGGTGATATGCTACATACGTACAACCTATCAATCGCTCTTGAAAGGAGTAGTGTCATGATCGTCATCACGGGAGCCACCGGACAACTGGGCCGCTTGGTCATCGCATCATTGCTGAAAAAAACACCCGCGGCCGGCATCGTTGCCGCAGTGCGTAATATTGACAAAGCCAAGGACATTGCGGCATTGGGAGTGCACGTGCGCTATGCCGATTACACCGTGCCCGCGACCTGGGACGAGGCGCTCAAAGGCGCGGACAAACTGTTACTGATCTCTTCCAACGAAATAGGGCAACGGGTTGGCCAGCATCACACCGTCATCGAGGCTGCCAAACGGGCGGGCGTGAAGTTGTTGGCTTACACGAGTGTCCTCCACGCCGACACCTCGTTACTCGGGCTTGCGGCCGAACACAAGGAAACGGAAACCATAATCCGCGCGTCCGGAGTTCCTTTTGCCTTGTTGCGCAACGGCTGGTACACCGAGAACCATACCGCCGGTGTGCCGGCAGCCCTGGAGCATGGCGCAATCTACGGGTGTGCGGGTGCCGGCCGGATATCATCCGCTTCGCGGGCCGACTATGCGGAAGCAGCGGCCACAGTGTTGACCACGGACGGCCAGGCGGGACGCGTCCATGAACTGGCCGGCGACACCGCCTACACCCTGGCGGAGTTTGCCGCGGAACTATCGCACCAGTCCGGCAGGAACATCGGTTACGTGAACCTGCCGGAATCCGAGTACAAAAAACTTCTTCTAAGCGCGGGGCTGCCGGAAACGATCGCCGAATTGCTTGCCGATTCGGACACGGGAGCCTCACAAGGCGCTTTGTTTGATGACAGCCTTCAGCTCAGCGCCTTGATCGGCAGGCCGACGACACCCGTGGCAGCGGCAATTGCGAAAATGGTATAGCGGGTTCTGGAGGGGGGTAAGGTAAGGGGGCGCCGGGCCCCGGATCTCATCATCCGGGGCCCGGCGGGATTATTTGAGTGCATCGTAAACCGCACGCTTCACCTCGGAGGTGAAACTGCCCAGCATTCCCTCAAGGGCGGTATTCGTCAGGATCACCACCGTCAGCCCGGCGGTCCGGTCGACCCACCATGTACTGCCATAGACACCGCCCCATCCGATGGTGCCCCTGTTCTGGGGGCTCTTGGCAACTTCCGGATCAAGCAGGATCGCGGAGATGAGCGCCCATCCCCACCCCGGTTCTCCTCCCGAAATATACCGGGTGCCCATGCTGCTTTCGAACAGGGCCCTGCTTGTTTCAGGCTTCAGGATGGCAGTATCTCCCGTTCTGACCGCTTCGAGAAACCGCAGGTAATCGGCTGCGGTTCCCACCATGCCCGCGCCGCCGGAGGGATAGGCATTCCTGTTGAAAGCCCGGGCCGGAGAAAAATCCACCGTGCTGAGGCCGAAGGGGAGCCGGTACAGCGAGGTCATTCGCACCGGGACCGGCTTGGCGTCGGCATAGGGGGTTGCAAGACGCCCGGGATGAGACGCAGTAAATTCCGTGTCGTTCATCGAGAGCGGCCCGGTCACCAGGTTCCGTATGGCGGAAGCGAGGTTCTGGCCGGTCGCCTTTTCAATGACCCTCCCCAGCACATCCAGTGCAAGCGAGTACTGCCAGGAGGTCCCGGGGACAAACAGGAGGGGGGCCCGCGCTATGCGGCTCAGGTTTTCGTCCAGTGACATGCCGGTGTCATTGAGCCCGTCGGAAACCCCCAGCCTGTGGTACGGCCCATCGCCAGCTTCGAGCAACGTATAGTTCAACCCCGACGTATGGGTCAGTCGGTGCCGTATGGTGATGGGTTGAACCCTGCCGTCGGCGGTCCGGGGCTTGAAGTCCGGGAGCCATTTCGTCACCGGATCATCGAGCCTGAGGAGGCCCTGATCCGCGAGGCGCAGGGCGGCCACCGCAACAAGGGGTTTTGTCATCGAGGCGAGCCGGAATACCGTATCCTTCCGCATCGGCAGGCGGTCTTCACGATCGGCGAGGCCGGCGGCCTTGTCATACAGGACCTTTCCGTTCTGCGCGACGACCACAACGGCACCGACAATCCGGTTCTCCGCAATCGCCCTGCTCACAACCCGGTCCACCCCCTCGCCGACAGCGCCCTCTTTCGGCAGAGGGGCCGCCAGCGCGGCGTGGCCCATCAGCAGCAGGCACAGCCCTAACCCGATCCTTTTTACCATGGCAGCCTCCTTTGGATAGTGATCGTTATGGAACCCTTACGCCCTTCTTTGCGGCAACGTCCCCGAAGTTATGACGTCTCCCGCTCATTCCGTTAGGCCGGTAAACCGTGCCAGAATAATCTCACGAAAGGCTTGGTCGTGCTCCATGGCAAAGGACTCCTCGAACCCCCGTGCCCTGGTGGCGACAAAGGCCCGCTTCACATACTGTACCGCATCGGCAGGCGCCTCCAGGATCGTCGCGGCCAGCTTCCCCACCTCTTCAAGCAGATGTTCCCCATCGTGCACAGAACTCACCAGCCCGATCCGCAACGCTTCTGCGGCGTCGATCCGCCGTCCGGTCAGGCACAACTCGCGGGCGTGGCCATCCCCCACGATCCAGCTCAAACAGGTGTAGAGCGGCGGTGCGCCGAATTTGATCTCGGGATGGCCGAAGCCGGCCGTTGCTGCGGCGATGCGGATATCGCAGAGGCAGGCCAGGTCGAAGCCGCCCCCCATGGCCGGGCCGTTGACCGCGGCGATGACCGGCTTGGGGAAATGCCACAGGTCGCGGTGATACCGGGAAGAGGATTCCAGCAGCTCGGCATGGCGCTCCACCTGCTTGAACTCGTCCAGGTCGAACCCCGCGGAAAAGGCGGCTCCGGCCCCGGTGACGATCACGCATCCCACCTTGTCGTCATCCTGCCACGCCGCCAGGCACGCCGAGATCTCCTGCCGCATCAGGATGGAGATGGCGTTGCGCCGTGCGGGGCGATTCAGGGTGATGATGCCGCGGGCGTGGTCATCAATCGTGGCGATGATGGTTTGATAGGTCATGATATGGCCGGTGCATTCTATCTGCTTCCGGCAAGCCTGGCCCCCAGTTCATACGCCCTGTTACAGTCCTGGGGAAATACCTCCTCGTGCCGCTGCAGCTTATGAATGGGGTCAAAACTCTCAATCACCACCTTTGAATAATCTTCGACCTGGCGGGTGTCGAAGCTGTAAAGCGACTCGGCCTGGCCGAGCAGAAGTTGTACAAACCGTTCATTGGAATTGAAGATGTAGTCGTAACCGGAGGCCGCGCTCTGCTCTTCCGTAACGTTCATGGTATAGATGAAGCCCGCCTTGATCCTTTTGGGGAACAGGGAACCGTAGGGAACAGTATAGGTCAGGTACGGAAACAGCAGACGCTCAAGAAAAGAGCGCAGCTCGCCGGTAACCGAGCCGAAATAGATCGGCGAACCGATGACCAGGGCGTCGGCGTCCGCGATCTTTTTCAGGACCGGCGTCAAGCCGTCGTTCAAGGCGCAGGTCCCATAGCTCTTGCCACCTCTGGTCTTACAGGCCAGGCAGCTTATGCATCCCTTGAAATCAAGGTCGTAGAGATGGACAAGCTCCGTCTCGGCGCCTTGTGCCGCAGCGCCTTCCAGGGCCTTGTCCAGCAGGGTTGCCGTATTCCATTTTTTCCTCGGGCCGCCGTTTATCGCAATAACCTTCATCGTCGTTCCTCCTCTGTGATTTTTTTCAATGACTATCTCCACTCCACGCGCGCCGCCTGTCGCGGTGGAACCCGGTGGTACTGATAGCAGGGAAACCCGTACATCAGCGCTCCGAACACGCTGTGATCGCCGGGAATGCCGAGCGCTTCCCGTAGCGGGGGATGGCCGTTCGCCGCCCGCATCAGAAAACCGGCCCAACAGGTGCCGATGCCGTTGGCGACGGCAGCCAGTTCAAACTGGGTAAGGGCTATGGCGCCGTCCACCGAACTCCAGATCCAATCGTCCGGGGCATGGATTACGACCAGGTGGGGGGCATTGCGCAGAATCGGGTCCTTCCCCTGGTCCCACTGTTCGATGAACAGCGCATACCGAGGCTCCAGTTTGCTGCTTTGACGCAGGTAATCGACCACCAGGCCGGCCAGGCGCCTGACCTCTGCCGGCGTCTGGATGACCAGCCAGTGCACGGGTTGGCGGTTCACGGCAGACGGCGCCCATCTGGCCGCATCAATGGCTTCCCTGACCAGCTCCTCCGGCACCGGCTCTTCCCTGAATTCCCGGACCGAGCGGCGCCCCTTCAGAAGCTGGTTCAAGGCGGGCACGGATACGGCAAGGGTCTGATCGAGGAGCGGCGATTCCTCCAGCGGAAGGGCCTCGTGGTGCACCGCGCCTTTGGGGCAGACGGCAACGCAATGGCCGCACGCGATGCAGCGCTGATCGCCATCGGCACGAAAAGCGGGGAATCCTTCGCCATCCACCTCGAAGAGTCCCATGAGGCATACGGCGCTACAGATGCCGTCGCGCCGGCAGGTGGTGTGATCAATGGTTACCAAACTCATTCTTTCCTCCTTTGAAGTGAATACCGTGCCAACGCCGGTATTATTAGACCGGTCGTCTAGCAGGTAAGAAAAACATCAGTGCTTCCGCAAGATGGAGCCGAACAGGACATCGACGAAATCCCTCATCGGTTGAGGCGATTTCATCACTTTGGCCCGGAGGATCGCCCCTTCCCAGCCGGAAAGGATGAAGCCGGCGGTGGTATTCGGATCAAGGGCGTCGGGCAGTTCGCCTTGCCGCTGGGCCGCCCGCAGACAGAGGGCAAAGCGCTCCCGCCACATGCCGAAAATCTCGTCCAGCCGGGCCCGGAAACGTTCGTTCAGATCGGCCAGTTCCTGCCCGAGATTGCCGATGAGGCACCCCCGCGTGCATTGATTCTGGCTGAGCCGCGTCAAGCCGCTTTCGAAGAAGTTGCGTATGCGGTTGAGCGGCGCGACCTCTTCATCATCGAGAAATACGTCGAGCCTTTGTTCGAAATGTTCGGCGAAGTGGTCGATCACCGCCAGGCCAAACTCCTCCTTACTTTTAAAGTAATGATAGAACGAGCCTTTGGGAACACCGGCCTCCTTCAGCACGGCATCGATGCCAGCGGCCTTGAATCCCTGCCGGGCGATATGATCGGTGCCAACCCGGATTATCTCACTGCGGGTGTCTCTCTTTTCCATGCCCCAACTGATAGACCAATTGGTCTAATTGAGTCAAGGAAAAATTACGCCTTCCCAGGTGCGACCGGCATTGAAACGGAAAAGGGCTCCACGAAGGGAGCCCTTGCTGCAACAACGAAATTCACACAGAAAATCAGATCAATCCCCGTGCCTCGTCCGATGCCCTCTGCGCCGCGGCCACACAGTCGTTCAGGCCGATGCCGCGGTAGGAATTGCCGGTCAGGATCAGGCCCGGATGGGCTTGCAGGCGTTCATCCAGCGCCGACAACCGTGTGGAGTGGCCGACAACGTACTGGGGAATGGCCTGTTCGTGACGGAAGATCCGCACGAATGAGGGCTCGGCCGTAATCCCCATCACATCCTTCAGATCATGCATCACCCGCGTTCGCACCTCGTCGTCGGAGAGTCTGACATATTCGGGGAAACAGGCGCCGCCCATCATGCTGCGCAGCAACACCTTGCCCTCGGGCGCCCGGTTTTCGAACATGCTGGAATCCCACAGGGTGCCGAGGATGCTGCGCCCCTCCTTTTTCGGGATCAGGTAACCAAAACCGTCCAGCGGGTGGCTGACCCGTTCCCGCTCGTAGCCGAAACAGACCACGGTCATGGAGGCATAGGGGATTTGGCGCAGCACGGAGGTCATGGCGGGATCGAGATTATCCAGCATGCCCGCCGCGGCGAAAGCCGGGGAGGCGACTATGACGATATCGGCCTCTACGTCGCGCCCATCCTCGCAACGCACCCGGTAGGGCGCGCCATGACTCTTTTCCACGGCCACCACGTGGCTGTCCGGCGTGATGACCGTCCCCAGCGAAGCGGAGAGGGCATCGGTCAGAAACTGGATCCCGTCGCGGAACGAGGTCAGCACCCCTCCCGGACCGGCGGCACTGGAGACGACCTTGCCGTCGGCGATATCCTTTTTCTTCTGTTTGGCCAGCAGGATCATGGCCCGGACCAGGCCGCCGTACTCCCGCTCCAGTTCGGCGATACGCGGAAAACAGGAAACCAGCGACATGGTTTCCGGATCGCCGGCAAAGATGCCGGACACCATGGGCGCGATCAGTTTGTCCAGCGCCTCCTTGCCCAACCGGCGGCGGCCGAAGTCCGCCAGGGTTTCGTCCACCCCGTGCGGCGCCGGGGAGATAAACGGCGTCGGTTCCAGGGCCAGGCGCAGTTTGCCGGGCCAGGAGATCAGCCGGCTCTTCAGGAAAGAGGGACCATTTTCCGGCAGACGATGCAATTCACCGCCGGAATAGATGAAACGCCTCCTGGCGTTGTCGTTGCTGCGGTGCAGACTGTCCTTGACCCCTATCTCGCCGCAGAGGTCCAGGGTCTGGGGTTTGCTGTCCAGGAAGCCGTTGGGACCCCATTCGCACAGAAAACCCTCTTCCTTGATGCTGAGGATCTTCCCCCCGGCACGCGGTTCTTTCTCCAGCAGGGTCAACTCCAGCTCGACACCGGCCTTGCATGCCTTGTCCCGCAACAGCCAGGCCGTTGCCAGGCCGGATATGCCACCACCGATGATGACTGCCTTTTTCATGGGATTCCCCCCGTTGGATACTGTCGACGAATAGTACGACCAGGGCCAGCCCCTGTCAAGACATACGCCGCCGCTCTGTTGACATGCGGCCAAAGGCGGCTTACATTGTGAACAGACAATCAAAAGGACGGTATCGCACATGGCACAGACGGATTATTACAAGGCCCTCGGGGTAGACAAAAAGGCCACCCAGGATGAGATCAAGAAGGCCTTCCGCAAACTGGCGGTCAAGTACCACCCCGACCGCAACCCGGGCGACCAATCCGCCGAGGACAAGTTCAAGGAAATCAACGAGGCGTACGCCGTACTCTCCGACCCGCAGAAAAAGGAGAAATACGATACCTTCGGCTCCAACGGCTTCCATCAGCAGTACAGCCAGGAAGACATCTTCCGCAATTTTGACTTTGGCAATGTTTACAAGGACATGGGTGCGGGAGGCGGCGAAGATATCTTCTCGCGTCTGTTCGGCGGGACATTTGGGGGAGGAAAAGGCGGTCGGGGCGGTTTCCGGCGCGGCCCGCAAAAGGGGTCCGACCTGGAGATGGAGACCGACGTCAGTTTTCGCGACGCGGCCCAGGGCGCCGAAAAGCTGGTGGCGTTCCGGCGCAACGGCAAACGGGAGGAACTCAAGGTAAAGATTCCCGCAGGCGTGGAGAACGGCAGCAAGGTGCGCATTGCCGGCAAGGGCGGCCAAGGCGAGGATGGCGGGCCGGCGGGTGATCTGTACCTGCTCATCCGCGTTCTGCCCGATCCGGTTTTTACCCGCGATGGCGGCGACCTGTTCGTGGAACGCCCGATTCCCTTCAGTTCGGCCTGCCTGGGAACATCCCTGGACGTGCCGACCCTGGAGGGAGACAAGCGTATCAAGCTGCCGCCCGGCATCCAGCCCGGCACCAAGATCCGCCTGAAGGGGTTTGGTGTAAAGCCCTTGGGCTCAAACTACAAGGGGGATCTGTTCGTCAAGGTCAGCGTGCACGTGCCGGAGACGCTGAATGGCGAGCAGAGGAAACTGGTGGAGGAACTGGCCGATAACGGATTATGATTCCGGTTTCACGGCAAGAGCCCCCTGTTTGCCCTTACACGCCCTCTTGCTCACCCAGGTCCTGGTGGTTCCCACCCATATTTTCGCGGGCATATTCCAGACCGGTATGGATATCCCTCAGATACATCTTGATATGTATCAGGTGGACGACGATTATTCCCAGCATGATGCCGATAAACCAGAGTGCCATGTTGTTGCCCATTGTGTCCTCCTGAAGATTATTCTTTTTCGAAGATTACGCTTACCATGAACCGACTTTCGGCGGCGGCAAAATTTCATCCTCCGTGGACTCCGGCGGCTGGCTGGAAAGATTTAAAACCATTATATTCTCCTTGTCAACACCCCCAAAACAGTCACATCGTTGTAACCTGAACCTGTTACCCGCTACCTGGTGCAGATATTCTTACGCCACACGGTAAACCGCTTTATCCCGCTATCCAGGCTGCCCGCCACCGAATCGATCTTCAACAGGTCAAGCCTCCCGACCATGCGCGACTCCTCCTCACTGAGAAGGTACCCTTCCTCCAGACAAGCCTCGTTCAA
Source organism: Desulfuromonadales bacterium (assembly GCA_015688915.1). Classification (GTDB taxonomy): domain Bacteria; phylum Desulfobacterota; class Desulfuromonadia; order Geobacterales; family Pseudopelobacteraceae; genus JACPFJ01. Next base: position 8,901 of record JAATGX010000300.1, on the reverse strand, counting down.
GCTCTCTTTAACGCGATTGCGAAAGATGTCGTCAGTAAGCAGACGACCGAGAACCTTTTCCACGGATTCCTGTGTCATTGCGCTGAACCTCGCACATGTCCCGTATGTGGACAGAATTAAACTTCTTGTCCGGGTATGCGGCAGGATGCATGCCAAGATTGCAGTCAGTGCTATTTCACCGGGTTAGATTCAGGAAAGGGGTTCGGCAGGCGCGGAGATGTCCCCATGGAGGACAAACGTCCCTTGGCGGGACACGAAGGGGGGTCAGCGATAAAACATCTTGCGGTTGACCTTGAGAAGGTCGGCGGCCTTGGACTTGTTGCCGCCGCACCGCTCAAGGGTAATGTCCAGCACGTGGCGGGTGACCGCCTCCAGGGAGATTTCATCGGCGCGGAAATCCATGTGATAGAATACGTGGCCCGCTTCCGGCACGGCCGCATCGGCATGTGGGCCGGCTTGTCCGGCCTGAACTATGGAGAGGTGCTCCGGCCTGATCAATTCGCTGTCCGTCACGATGGTGGCTCGCTCGAGACAGTTGCGCAGTTCGCGCACGTTTCCGGGCCAATCGTAGGCCATGAGCTCCTCCATGGCCTTCTGCGAGATGCCGGGAAGTTTCTTCCCCTGATGATCGCGCAGATGGTTGAGGAAGTGCTCCGTCAGGAAAGGGATATCCTCCCGCCGTTCCCTGAGCGGCGGGATGGTGATGGGAAACACATTGATGCGGTGGTACAGGTCCTTACGGAAACTGCCGGCGTTTACCAACTCCTCCAGGTTGTGGTTGGTGGCAACGACGACCCGGCATTCGGCGGGAAGAGGGGTGTTCGAACCGACCTTCTCGAAGGTCCGTTCTTCCAGCACCCGCAGCAACTTGGCCTGCAACACCAGCGGCATGTCGCCGATCTCGTCCAGCAGGATGGTCCCGCCCCGGGCCGCACTGAACTTTCCTTCCCGTTCGTGGTCGGCTCCGGTAAAGGCGCCCCGCACGTGCCCGAACAGTTCACTCTCCAGCAGCGTGTCGGGAATGGCGGCGCAATTGACCGCAATGAACCCCGCCGGCAAGCCGCCACCGGCAAAGTGGATGGCGCGGGAAAGCACCTCCTTGCCGCAACCGCTCTCGCCGTAGATCGCCACGGTGGTGCGGGGTGGCGCCGCGACGCGTGCGGCGAGCTCCAGCGCCTCCCGCATCCGGGCAGAGGTGGTGATGATGTTCTGGAAGCTGAATTTTTCCCGCAGGTGGAGTTTGATGCTGTCGTTTTCGCTCCTGAGCCGCTGGTAATCAAGCGCGCGCTGCAACGTAAAGCGCAGTTCGTCAGGGTCGCAGTGTTTTTCCACATAATCGAACGCGCCGCGCCGCATCGCCTCCACGGCGCTGGTGATACTGCCGTGGGCGGTCAGGACGATGAAGGGGATCTCGGGATGACGTTCGCGAACCTGTTCCAGAAATGCCATGCCGTCAACTTTGGGCATGACCAAGTCGGACAGGATCAGGTCCACCGGTTGCCGTTCGATAACGGCCAGCGCTTCCGCGACATCGGCAGCCATGACCGGGGTAAAACCGGCATTATCCAGTTGCTGCTCCAGGAGAAACCGGAAACTGGCCTGGTCATCCACGGCAAGTATGGTGGCTGATGTTGTCATAAACCCTCGTAGAACGACATCATCACATCAATGTCGAAGATCGAGCCGTTTCACCGAGCGGGATATAGGTAATGTACTGAAAATAGTAATTGTTCCGTTACCTGCAGACAAAGGAGTTCATCAATTTTTCAACAATTGGTAAGAATCCCCCATCTTGGCCAATAGTTCCCCGACTGCGGAGCAGTCGCTCCGGTGTGCCCGCTGCTCGATCTCTTCGGCCAGGCGGCTCAACGACTGGTCGCGCAACCCCTGGGCGACCCCTTTGGCGGCATGGGCCGCATCGTGCAGGGCCGTCCGGTCGCCGGCCTCATGAGCCGCAGTCATGGCCGCCAGTTGGGTGCCAAGATCGTTGCACACCATGTTGAAAAACGCTGCCAACCGCTCCGGACGGGTGATGAAACTCGCCAGGATGCGGTCGGAGAGCATGGCCTCGGGGAGACTCGGGGCGGCTGGCGCCTCTCCCGTATTCCCTCTTCCTGCCGAGTCGGAGAGACCATCGTCGTTGTTTCCGACCGGGTGAACAGGGGGTCGGTTCAATGGCTGCACGCGGGGTATCTCCTTACGAACGAACTCCGGTAACGGTAATCAGGATGTAGCACATTATGGGGGATTTCGCCAGAAGCTTGTCGGCAGGTGGGATGCTGCACGGTGCATAATTCCGCTTTCATATCAAGTGGAATCAGACCTCGGTCCTGAACGCGGCGCCTTCCTCGGTAGTGCGGACCACCAGGCGAGCGTTCATATTTCTCTCGATGGTATTCCTAGGGCGTCGCCAGCATCAGCGCCACCGCGTGGGCGGCGATTCCCTGGCCGGTGCCGGTGAATCCCAACCCCTCCTCGGTGGTGGCCTTGACATTGCCCCGCTCAACCTGGGAATTCAGAACCCGGGCTATATTCTCCCGCATAGCCGAAATATGGGGCGCCATCTTGGGTTGCTGGGCGATGATGGTGGCGTCCAGGTTGCCGAGCCGATACCCCCGTTCGGCGGCAAGCCGCCCCACGTGCTCCAGCAGTTTCAGGCTGTCTGCCCCTTTGAAGGCCGGGTCGGTATCGGGAAAGTGTTTGCCGATATCCCCTTCGCCCAGGGCGCCCAGGATGGCGTCGCTGATGGCGTGCAGCAGCACATCGGCGTCGGAATGACCCAACAGCCCCTTTTCCCAGGGGATGTCCACCCCACCCATGATCAGCCTTCTTCCCTCCACCAGCCGGTGGACGTCGTAACCGTGACCTATGCGCATGTCACACCCCCTCGGCCTTCAGTGCCCTCGCCATCAATTCCATGACCGCCTGGCGGGCTGGCTTGTCCTCGTGCAGAATCTGAAAGGTCTTCTCCACAATCGGCATCTCGACGCCCAGTTTGCGGGCGAGTTGATAAACCGATTCGGCCGACTTGACCCCTTCGGCAACCATGCGCATCTCGGCCAGGATCTCGGCCAGACGCTGCCCCTGACCCAGCTTGATCCCGACGGTGCGGTTGCGGGACAGGTCGCCGGTGCAGGTCAGCACCAGGTCCCCCATGCCGGCCAGACCGGCAAAGGTGGCCGGCTGGGCGCCCATGGCCTGTCCCAGGCGGTTCATCTCCGCCAGGCCGCGGGTGATCAGGGCGGCCCGGGCGTTGTGGCCGAACCCGAGGCCATCGCTGATCCCGGCCGCGATGGCGATCACATTCTTGACTGCGCCGCCCAGTTCCACGCCGATGACGTCGTTATTGGTATAGACCCGCAGGGTGGGGTTGCTCAGGGCGGTCTGCACCCGCCGGGCACACTCCTCGCTGCGGGAAGCGGCCACGATCAGCGAGGGGAGCCCACCGGCAACCTCGCGGGCAAAGGTGGGACCGGACAGGGCCACGTAGCGGGCAAGCGCCTGCTCACCCAGCAGGTCGGCACAAACCCGGGATACCGTATCAAGCGTCTCCAGTTCGATCCCCTTGGAGGCGTTGATAATGACCGTATCCGGGCCGATCAGTGCGGCGGCCCGGGCCAGAACCCCCCGCATGACCTGGACCGGCGTCACCAGCAGGATGATGTCGCGCCCGGCCAGGGCCTCCGGCAGGCTGCCGGTGCAGACCAGACCGGGAGGCAACGGTATGTTCGGCAGGTAGAGCGAGTTCGTATGTGAACCGTTGATCTCACGGACCAGTTCATCTTCATAGGCCCACAACAGCGTGTCATGCCCGTTGCGGGCCAGCACGCCGGCCAGGGCGGTGCCCCAGCTCCCGCCGCCGATGACGGCCACCCGTTCGGCGCTATTCTTCGTCGTCATAGCCTTCCTCCATGCGCAGGTCGTACCCCTCGGCCAGCGCCTGTCGGGCCGTTTCGATACTGTCCAGGATCAGCCGCCGGATGAACGGGTGGCGGGTTTCGGGCAGGAAGCCCCCCACCAGGCTCAATGCCGTTGCCAGGGTATGCTGGACCGTCTTTTCGTCGCAACCGGTCTGCTGCATGTAATCGGCCGTCAGGAGCAGCCGCTTGATGATCTCGGCGCGGCGCGGCGTGATCAGTTCGGCGCAGAAACGGGCCATTTCCGCCTCAAGCCCGGCCTCGGGGATGCCCTCCGGCATGTTCTTCTCCAGAACGTCCAGCCGCTCGGCGGCATCGTAGACCGCCGGTTCGGACAGGAGCCATCCCTCCAGGCTGGGGCTGTCCAGAAGCTCGTTACTGGCAGCGACATAACCGGGAATCCGCTCCACGATCCCCTCCAGATGGGCGAGGCTGAAACGGGGGATGTAGGCCTCGGGTTTGAGCGCATCCGGACTGAACAGCCGCATGTCCACATAGAAGTCGGGCGGGAGGTAATACCCTTGCTCCCGGCTGTGAAACAGCGCGTCCCGCAGGAGCGCCAGGGCATAGCCCGGTTCGACCGGCTCCAGCAGCTCGCCGGCCGCCACCTCCCGCAACACCCCGTCGTATCCCTTGTCGTCCTTCATCCGGTAGCTGAGGGCGTTGATCAGTCCCTCGGACTCGCCGGCCAGCAGCACCAGGGCCGCATAACTCGAATCCGCCATGCGCCACGCAAACCAGAGCGAACGGGAGCCATAGATATCGATCGGCCCGGCCTGCACCGCGTAAAACGGCAGCGGCACCGGGAAGGCGTGGGGCAGTTCCACCGGTTCCCGGATTCCCACGAATGAGAGACGGCGGATACTGCGCCGGATCAGATCGGCGATCTCCCCTTCGTGGCGCGGGGCGGCGTTTTGCAATACACCGAGGGCAAAGCCGCTTTTGATCCGTCCCAGGGCGATGATCGCCTCGCGCACGACCTCGGGCCGCTCGAACGAGATCAGGATCTCCAGGAGCGCCACCGCATCGGCGTCGTGGCTTTCCGAGAGCCGCCGGATCATCTGTTCCCGGACCTCGTCACCGGCGTCCAGGAAAAGGTCCATGAAGCGCACCAGCCCACTCTCGCCGTCTTTCAGACAGTCGTCGATGAAGCCTTCCATCGAACTGGCGCCGTAGCCGGTCATACCGGCAAAGGGGGGCGCGGTAACATCGATGCCGTAGTCCTGCAACGCATCCAGCAGGGCCAGCCTGCCGTCATCCTCCAGGTCCTTGCGCCTGAGCGTGATCTGCACCAGTTGGTCGAGCCAGTTGGAATCGTCGAAGAAATCGAGCATGCAGGTGTAGCGGTAGATGGCGGTGCCGTTCTTTTCCTGCCACAACTTGCGCACCAGGGGCGAGAGCGCCCGTTTGCCGGACTTTTGCAGACGGCGGCCGATGCGCTCCATCTGCTCGCCGGTCAGGTCGTCCCGCTTGAGAAAATCCAGCAGGCGGATGATCCGCCGCCGCTCCCGCAGGGATTTGTCGATTTTGAAAGGTCTGGTCATGCCGTGATTGCCTAAATCCCTTCCGAATCTGGAGCACGACTTTATCACACGAACCGCATGAAGGCAATCATGGGAAAAGACGGATTGCCGCAGGCCTTGTCTGTTTGACGTTCACAGAAAAGCCACCGGCACCGAGCACACGGCTGGGCCAAGCGGCAGGGATTGCGTCGCCAGACAGATAACAGCACCCGGCCTGACCGGCATCTTCAGGTTTGCCAGCACGCTGAAATGGCGGATGAACCAGCTTTCGAGCGTGCGGGTGAGATACATGGAGAATCCTATCGTCTATTTTGCACGGCAATTGCAATATGGACGATGTGCGACTGTTGTGTTAATGATTTTGAGAGGGTAGCCGTATTGGGGTGATTGTGAAACAGTAAGGGATTGTGCGGAATTCAGTCTATACGGCGTAAAATATGATTTACCGTGAGCTGGCCGTTTTTCTCGATTTATACGCTTCTGCCATCTCCCGTTTGCTTTGCCTCAGCAATTCGATCTCGGATGGTGTCAACATCCGGGGAGCGGGCGAGATACCGAGCTTCTGATTGAGTAAGGCAGTCGAAGGAGTGACCATAGTTTTCTTGCCACCATATTTCGAGTTCGGTTCCATGTGTTTTCCTCAATTCGTACAATTGCGCTTCATCCAGAGCCAGTTTAGCCGAATACGGTTTCCCCGTCAATGTTACTGCGCCGATGACCTTGCCGCCGTGCGCATCAATATACCCACGTAGATTGGCAAGCGTGCCCCCCATGCCCACGAAATCGTCAACCAGCACGTAATACTGCCCAGGAGCGACAGCGCCCTCAAAAAACGGCTGCCGCGCGAGCCTGCCGAAGCCGTTAGCTCCTGTATGCGCCACGACATTGGTCTGCACGATACCGCTGTCCACAACCAGGTCAAGGCGTTGCGCCAACTCATCGGCAAAGGCTTCCGGTATGGCGTTCACACCTTCCGCCTCATATGCATGAGCGCTTGCCAATAGGGGCTTTCTACCGTCCAGCAGTATGCGCAGATTTTCCACCTGCTCATCACTGATTGTCGCTTGGACGAGTTCAATAGCCGCCTCACTGTCACCCGATTTTGCTTCCTTGTAGCGGGGATGCTTTTTGACCGCTGTTTCCGTGGCATGGATGATCACATCCGGGAAGCCGCGCAAAGGTGTTCGCACTACTTTAAAGAGCGGCTCGACCTGTTGCTGTTGCCCTATGTCCTCTGGAGACAGGTTCATGGCCTTTCTGTCATTCTCCATTCGCCGTCGAAAGTTCCGCCTGTTTCAACACCAACTGCGTCGCATCCTCCGACAGATCGGGCGGGTATCCGTACCGCGCCAGCAGCCGCCGCACTTGTCGCCGCAAATCCGCACGGACCGATTCGCGCTGCGACCAGTCCAGCTTGGGCAACCGCTTCACCATCTCCGCAAGTTCTCGCGCCATTAGGCGCAGCTTGTCGTTCTCCATCGCCTGGCGCGCCGACTCATTTTCGGCAATGGCATCATAGAAAGCGGCTTCCTCGGCGCTAAGGCCAAGCTCCTGACCGCGGTTTTGCACCTCACGCACCCATTTGGCGAGGTCCAGCAGTCGCGCGATCATCTCGGCGGTTGTGATGGCTTTGTTGGTGTAGCTTACCATCGCGTCTTCGAGGGCTTCACGAAACTTCTTGCTCTGCACGAGGTTTGTCCGCTCAATGCTGCGAATCTGATCGGTCAGCAGTTTGCGCAACGTTTCCAGCGCCAGGTTCTTCTGCTCCAGCGCTGCCACACGGATGAAAAACTCCTCGGAGAAAATATCAAGTCGCGCATCCTCCAGTCCTGCGGCCGCAAAGAGGTCGATTACCTCCCCGGCGTCCACGGCGCCGCCGATAACCTGCCGGACTGCTGCGTTTATGTCGGAATTTCCCGCCGCAGGTGCGCCCGGCCCTCGTTCATCCGCCAGCCGTTTGCGGATCATCGCCTGGACACGCTGCATGAACGCCAGGTGCGGCGTGATTATTTCCGCTTCGGGGTGTGGCACCACAAGGGCGAAAGCCATAGACAGTTCCTTCACCATCTCACGAAACCGCTTCCAGCCGTCATCCTGCTCGAAAACGTAGTTGGCGGCGTCGGCGTAAATTTTCAGGAGCGACCCCGGCGCGGCACTCAACGCCTGTTCGTAATCAAAATCGTGAAAGAATGCCCGCACCTTCTCAAACGCCCCCTTCATCGCCGGGAGGGCTTCATCCTGCACCCTCTTGACCGCATCGCCCTGTCCGCCCGCTTGCGTATAGGTCGCCAGGGCATCGGCCAGTTGGTCCGCCAGCCCCAGCAAATCCACCACCAGCCCGCCCGGCTTTTCGCCATATACCCGGTTCACGCGGGCAATGGCCTGCATCAGGCTGTGCCCGGCCAGCGCCTTGTCCAGATACATCGTGTGCATCGGTGGGCAGTCAAAACCGGTCAGCCACATGTCACAGACGATTGCTAGCCGGAAGTCGCTCGCGGGGTCCTTGTAGCGAACGGCCAACGCCTTGCGCGCGGCCTTGCTGCGGACGTGCTGGACCAGCGGTTCCTCATCGCTTGGCCCGCCCGTCACCACCACCTTCATCGATCCTTTGGCGTCGTCGGCGTCATGCCATTCGGGCTTGATCCTTCTGATTTCCTCATACAGTCGTGCGGCAATATCGCGACTCATGGTCACGATCATCGCTTTACCTTCCATCGCCTCACGGCGTTTTTCCCAATGCTCCACGATAAACGCCGCCACCCGCTCGATGCGTTCCGGCGCTCCCACCAGCGCCTCCAGCGGAACACGGACCGATTCATCCAGTTCCTCGCCGGAGTACGACGCCCTGGCTGCCGCGTCCAACTCGGCTTCGGCAGCGGCGGCCCCAGCTTCATTCACCAACAGCTTGATAAGCCGCGACTCGTAGTAGATCGGCTTGGTCGCGCCGTCCTCTACCGCCTGGCGGATGTCGTAGATGTCGGCGTATTCCCCGAACACGCGGGGCGTACTCCGGTCGTCGCGATCCAGCGGTGTCCCGGTGAAGCCCACGAATGTTGCATTGGGCAGCGCCTCGCGCATCCAGCGCGCGCCCCCTTCGGTGAAGCCGTACTGGCTCCGGTGCGCTTCGTCGGCCATAACCACCACGTTTGCCCGCTCACTGATGACGCCGTGCTCTTCGGTGAACTTGTGGATGGTCGTGAAGATCACCCCGCCAGATGCCCGATCCAGCAACCCTTGAAGGTGCTCCCGGCTTTCCGCTTGCACGGGGGCTTGCCGCAGCAGGGCCCGCCCGCCGGCAAAGGTGCCGAAGAGCTGGTCGTCAAGGTCGTTGCGGTCCGTCACCATGACGATGGTCGGGTTGGCCATGGCCGGTTCACGGATAAGCGCCCCGGCCAGCATCAGCATTGTGAGGCTCTTGCCCGATTTTTGCGTGTGCTAGACCACTTCCCCCTCTCCTGCGT
>JAATGX010000106.1 GCA_015688915.1 Desulfuromonadales bacterium | reverse complement strand
GACGATCCGCAGGCCGTCCTCGGTCAGGTCGGCCAACTGGTCACCGGCCTCGGCGTCAAAGATGACCGTGCCCACCGGCACCTTGATGACCAGATCCTCGCCCCCGGCGCCATGGCGGTTCTTGCCCATGCCGTTTTGCCCCTTCTGAGCCTTCTGGTGCGTCCTGTGACGCAACTCAAGCAGGGTCGACAGCCCGGAGGTGGCCCAAAAGATCACGTCCCCTCCCTTGCCGCCGTCGCCGCCGGACGGGCCGCCGAATTCGACGAACTTCTCGTGGCGGAAGGCCACGCAGCCGGCGCCGCCATGGCCGGAAGCGGTAAATAATGTCACTTCATCGATGAACTTCATTCATACCTCTTATCTAAACTGCAAAACCAGCCTCTCACCCGCTCACTGCATTCGCTCGAGCTCACAGAGGCACAGGGAAAAACAGACAACTTCAAAGCGTACCCCAAAAAATCTCTATGCTCTTCTATTTTCCCGTTTACTTCCCGTCCAGCCACTCCTGGATCGCCCGCATCCGCCCGGCCCAGGCATCGCCCAGCCGTTCCTTCAGAAACGCCGTGAACAGGCTGTCGAAGAGTTGCACGCCCTGTTCCAGCAGGAACATGCGTTCGTAAAAGGCCGCTTCGCGCTCGCTCATCTGGTCCACGGTCGCGTCTTTTTCGATGCGGATCTGCGGGCATTTGAAGGAGCCGAAACCAAAAGTTTCCCCTTTCAGGGTCAGTTTCCAGGGGTTTTCGTCCTTTTCCATGCAGATGGTGGCGCTGGTGATCCGCTTGCCGCTCTTCAAGGCCGAGATCGCTTCCAGATAGCTGTCCTGGGAGCCGGAAACCGACACCTTCTGGACGCCCCCCTCTTCGCCGCCTCCCTGGAGTTGGATGCGGTCGTCGATCCAGGCCGAAAAGCGTTCACCCGCGGCGAAATGACCGGGGCGGCAGACGCTGAACTCCCCCTCGCCGTTCACCCCGCGCTGGAGCAGCCAGAGCAGGAAATCCCACCCCAGCCACTGGTTGTCGCGGATCAAGGCCACCACCGCATCGGAGCCGGCCTGGTTGGCCGCCTCCAGCTTGTCGAGCTGTTGCCCTTCCAGCAGCATCCGGGCACGGGCAAAGGGGTGGATGATCACCGGGCTCACCCCTTCGAAGGTCTTGCGGAAGATATCCTCGAAGCGCTCCAGCGCCTTACTGCTCAGACTGAGCAGGGAGAGCACACCGGTCTTCTGGTCCCACACCACATCCACGGTTGACGGGACCGGAAGGCACTTGGTCAAGAGCCTGAGCTGCACCTGTTCCTTGATCTCCTCGCGCTTCTTCTTGGGGGCGCGGCGCAGGTTGGGGTTCTGGGCCAGAAAGGCTGCCTCTTCCCGTCCGCTATGGGATTTAAGCAGGGCGGCCGGGATCTTGCGCTGGTCGCGGCGCAGGGAAAAGACCAGGTAGTTGTCGCGCCAGAAATCGGCGGGCGCCGCAAAGCCGGCGTCATCGGGGTGGTCCACCAGGGTCCACCCTTCCGAAAGCTCCTCGCTGGAATTCTCGATGGACCGAAACCCCCGGCCGGCAAGTTTCTGCGAGAACCACGGAAACTGGTCCTGTTTCGGCAGATCGCCGCTGATGGTGTACTGGGTGATGCTGATGGTGTTGGAATAGATGCTCATCTGGTTCGTGTGCTTCCTTTCCTTCGGGATGTCCGGACCGTCAAATCGGGTAAGTATGGCACATTCACGTCGGATGCGCCACGTTGTTTACCCTACCGCCTCTCCAGCAGCCGTTGGTACTCACCGGTCGAGATCGAGGTCTGCCAGTGGCCGCCGGCTTTTCCCAACTGCGTCCCGCCCCAGAAGACCAACACCACCAGAGCGGCAAAGAGAACGCCGGAGAGGATAAAGCGGCCGGCAAAACGCATGGAGAGCGCCCCATCGGAACGGCAGTGGCTGACGCAGCGCCAGCAGCCGATGCACTCGGCCGAGATGACGCTCGGCTTGTTCATCACATTGATGCGCGACGGGCAGACCTGATTGCAGACCCCGCAGGAGACGCAGCGGTCCCGATCACGGGTGACCTTGACCGGAGAGAGCAGCGCCGCCAGCCCCAGCAGCGCGCCATAGGGGCAGAGGTAGCGGCAGAAGGGGTTGCGAAGCAGCAGGGAGAACGCAACCAGGAACAGGACCGTCCCCAAGGCCGTGGGGGAGATGTGCAGGAAGAACTCCAGCAGGCGGACATCCGAAATCTTGTGATAGTCGGACAGGATAAAGGCGTGCAACGCATCGGCCGACATGGCGATGACGATGGAAAAGACGAAGAAGGCCAGCAGCAGGTATTTCAGGCCGCGCAGCGCCCAATCCATCCGGCGCGGCAACTGCGGGTTGCGCCTGAAGAGGCGGAATCCCAGCTTCCATGCCGCTTCCGAAATGGTGGCCACCGGGCAGATCCAGGAGCAGAAGGATCTCCGCAGCAGGAGCGAAACAGCGATGATGGTCAGGAACAGGACAACCGCCGCCGGATGGATCGTGTTGAAGCCCGCCCCCTTGATCCAGGCCGAGAGCCCCAGAAGCCCGGAGATGGGCAGAAAACCCTCGACGCCGGGCGGCCGTTCGACAACAGGGGCGCCAGCGCCCGAAGAGACGTAGCTGACGAACCGGTAGAAGCGGATGCCCAACCAGAGCATGCTTGCCAGGAAACAGAATTGGACGAGGATACGCAACGGCTGAACAGAGCGGGTGGACATCGGGACTCCGGGGACTCGGGACTGGGAGTTGGAGACCGGGGATCGGTGCCCGGTTCCATCGGTCACCACTCCCCGGCCCCCGCCTCTAAAGCTGCTACTCCGACTTTATGGCCACATAATACATGCCGCTGTCCTGGCGTTTGAGCAGAGTCCTCACCACGTCGCCCTTTTTGAGCTTGGCGATGACGGAGTTGAACCTATCCAGGGTGTCGGGACGCTGGCCATTGATCTCGACAATCAGGGAACCGGCCGATATACCAGCGTCTTCGGCAAGGGAGCCCGGCTTGACCTCGGTGATCACCAGTGCCTTGCCCTCCTTGAGTCCAAGGCGATCGGCCAGTTGCTTGTTCAGTTCCTGGACCACAAGACCAAGCTTCTCGCTCACCTTGTCGTCGCTCGCCACGGTTCCCGTATCGCCATCCTTGAGCCTGGTCACGATGATCGGCAGGTCAAGCCGCTTGCCGTCGCGATACACCACGATCTTCGTCTTCCTGTCAACCGGCGTGGCAGCCACGATGCGCGGCAGTTCGTTGAACTCGCCGATCTTTTTGCCGTCGAACTCCAGCACGACGTCGCCCGCCTTGAGTCCCGCCTTGTCGGCAGGGCTGTCCTTGATCACATCGGAGATCAGCGCCCCTTTCTCGGCTTCCAGGTTGAATGACTTGGCCAGGTCCGGGGTCACCGCCTGGATCTGCACCCCAAGATAACCGCGGGTCACCTTGCCGGTGTCGCGCAGTTGATTGATGATACCCTTGGCCATGTTGATCGGGATGGCGAAACCGATCCCCTGGCCTCCGGCAACGAGGGCGGTATTGATGCCGATCACCCTGCCGTCGGCGTTGAAGAGCGGGCCGCCGGAATTGCCCGGATTGATGGAGGCGTCGGTCTGGATGAAGTCGTCATAGGGGCCGCTGCCGATCACCCTCCCCTTGGCGCTGACGATGCCGGCCGTGACGGTCTGGGAAAGCCCGAACTGGTGGCCGATGGCCATGACCCACTCACCAACCTCCAGGCTGTCGCTGTCCCCCAGTTCGGTCGAAGGGAGCTTTTCCTTTTCGTTGATCTTGATCAGCGCCAGGTCGAGCTTGTCATCGACCCCCTTGATCTCCCCCTTCACTTCGCGGCCGTCGGAGAGTTTGACCATTACTTCGTCGGCACCGTTGACCACGTGGTTGTTGGTCAGGATGTAGCCATCGGGGCTGATGATGAACCCGGTGCCAAGGGTCTGGGCGCGCCGTTGCTGTTGGGGCACCTGATTATTGAACTGGCCGAAGAACTCATCGAAAAAGTTATCGAAGGGGGTCCGGGGCTGATTCTGGGGGCGCTGGATGCGCTGTTGGGGTTTGATGTTCTTAGCGGTACGGATGTTGACGACACTTGGCTTGAGCCGTTTCGCCAACTCGACAAAATCGGGACTGACCGATTTGGCACCCGACAATGCCGGCACGGCAAGGGAAAGGATTACCCCCGCGATCAGTAGACGTGCGGTTGAGATGAGACGTGTTGACATGTTCCTGACCTCCCATACTGTTTGTTTGACGTGAACAATGAGGGGCGGGTCGCATGGTAATGCGGCCCGCCCCGTTCGTTATTCTGTGACAGACAATAATGCACCTCGGAGGAAAAATCAACCCTCCGGTCTATTTTTCCCGCAGTATGTAGCCCTGGCCGCGTACCGTATGGATCAGCTTCACCGGAAAGTCCCTGTCCACCTTTTTGCGCAGGTAATTGACATACACATCAATGATGTTGGTGAAGCTGTCAAAGGCATAGTCCCACACATGCTCGGCAATCATGGCCCGTGACAGCACCGTGTTGGGGTTGCGCAGCATGTACTCCAGCAGCCCGTATTCCTTGGCGGTCAGGTCTATCTCCGCGCCGCCGCGCCATACCTTGTGGGCAACCGGGTCGAGCCGCAGGTCCGCGAACAGGATCTCCGCGCCGCGATCCTGTTCACCCCTGCGCAGCAGCGCACGCACGCGAGCGAGCAATTCGGCGAAGGCAAACGGCTTGGTAAGATAGTCATCAGAACCGGCATCCAGGCCGGAGACGATATCCTCGGTGGTATCACGGGCGGTCAGCATCAGGACCGGGACATGCTTGCCGGCGGAACGCAGCTCCTTGATCACCGTCAGGCCGTCCTTCTTGGGCAGCATGACATCAAGGATCATCAGACTGAAATCTTCTTCCAGGGCCAACTTGAGACCCTCGGCGCCGTCATAGGTCACGGAAACCTTATAATCATCCTCTTCCAGGCCGCGCTTGATGAAACCGGCAACCTTCTTTTCGTCCTCGACAACAAGAATCTTCATAAATCTGCTCTCCTTTTCGTAACATTATCCGGTACGGTACGATATTTCAATACGTGGGGGCGGCATTCATGCGCCGCATGATCTCCGAGGACGCCTCCTCCACGGACTTGTTGGTAACGTCGATGACGATCCACTCCGGGTGACGCCGGTAGAGTTGTCTGCAATACGCTATTTCATCCTCGACCTGCTGGTAGTCCGCATAGCTCCCGCGGGGGCTCTGGCGCATGTTTATCAGACGCGCGGTACGGATATCCACCAGCCGTTTGGGATCGATGACAAGGCCCACGATCTTGCTCTGGTCGATCTGGAACAACTCCTCGGGGGGCTCTATCCCCTGGACCAGCGGCACATTGGCCACCTTGTACCCCTTGTGGGCCAGGTACATGGAGAGTGGGGTCTTGGATGAGCGCGAAACCCCCACCAGGACCAGGTCCGCCTTGTGGAGATAGCGCGTTTCCTGGCCATCGTCATGCTTGACCGTAAAGTTGACCGCCTCAATCCGTTTGTAGTAATCGGTGTCGATACGGTGGAGCAGCCCCGGCTTTTCCCGCGAAGCGGTCCCCAGGTAACGGGAAAGGGTATAGATCAGCGGGCTGAGCAGATCCACAACCAGCAAGCCGTGCTCCTCGGCCACCCGTTCGATGATTTCGGACAGATGCGGGTCAACCAGGGTATAGACAACCATACCCGGGTTATGAACCGCCACCGATAAAGCTTGTTGAACCTCGACTTGCGTGCGGATCTGGGAGAAGAGCTGGACCTTGACATCCCCATCGTAAAACTGGGACAACGCCGCCCGGATAACCCGTTCGGCCGTTTCACCCGTTGAGTCGGAGAGCACATAGATGGTTTTCATAGTTACCCTGCCGGTACCTCCGGCCTCATTAACTTCAAACCGAATTTTCTAATTAAAATTATGCCCAGTAAGGATCGTTTGTCAAGAATTTTTGTTGCCAATCGCATGTCATTTTGCTAACTTTTTGAAATTATGAGTAAATCATTTCATAAGGCGGAAATTAATGAACGATTCCTGGCTGGAAATCGCCTGCGACGTCCCTGCTGAGCTTACCGACGTCCTGGCGGACTATCTCGCCGAACTCTCCGGCAGCGGTGTCTGCATCGAGAATTTGAATGTGGACGCCTTTTCCCACAGCGAGATCATCCATTCCCCCACGACAACGGTCAGGGCGTATTTCACCTCCGCGGACGACATCGACGCCCGGCTGGCGGAAATCACCGCCTTTCTGGACGATCTGTCCGGCCGCTACCCCGGGCTTTTCCTCCCCAAGCCAGCCGTTTCAACGGTGCGCAGCGAGGACTGGAGTACAAGCTGGAAGGTCAACTTCAAGACGTTACGGGTCGGACGGCGTCTGCTGATCGTGCCGTCGTGGGAAGAGCCGCGGCCGCGACCGGACGACATCGTGCTGCGCCTGGACCCGGGCATGGCCTTCGGCACCGGTGGACATGAAACCACCCGGCTCTGCCTGGAACTGCTGGAGGGCATCATGGACGGGATGCCGCTCCTTGTCTCGCCGTCGGTACTGGATCTGGGCACCGGCTCCGGCATCCTGGCAATGGCCGCGGTCCGCCTGGGCGCGGGACGCGTCTGTGCCGTGGACATCGACCCCCTTGCCATCGAGGTGGCGGGCGGAAATCTGGCCGCCAACGGCCTGGCGGGACAGGTCGAACTCGGCACCACCCCCGTGGAGTCCCTGACCGGCAGTTTCGACATCATCCTGGCCAACATCCTGGCCGAAGAACTGGTCCGGCTGGCCCCCCATCTCACGGAACGGCTGGCGCCGGGCGGGACACTGGTCCTTTCCGGCATCCTGGCCGAGAAGGAACCGCTGGTGCGGAGCGGCTTCGCCCCCTATCCCCTGGAGTACCGGGAGACCCGGCGTGAAGGTGAGTGGGTGGCGCTGCTCTACCGGAAAGGCAGCGCACCATGAGCGACCGCCGCTTCATGATCACCTCCCGCAGTATCCGCGACGGCTACGCCTCCTTTGACGGCGACCTGTTCAACCACATGGTGCGCGTGCTGCGGATGAGTACCGGCGACGCGGTGACCCTGGTGGACGAGAAAGGGAACGGGCACCAGGGGATCATCGACCAGGTCGCCAAGGAGTGGGTGGCGGTCAAGATCATCACGACGGCACATGCCGACGCCGCGGAGCGCGCAACACCGCGCCTCACCATCTGCCAGGCCCTCCCCAAGGGGGAGAAGATCGACCTGATCCTGCAAAAAGGGACCGAACTGGGGGTCCATGATTTCCGGATCTTCGGCGGCCGCCGTTCCGTGGCCCGCGTGCACAGGGAGCAGCGTGACAACAAGCTGGAGCGCTGGAACCGGATCACGGCCGAGGCGGCGCGACAATGCGGGAGACTCGCCATACCAGCCGTTTCCTGGTATCCGACCGTCGTGGAGGCGGCCGATGCGGCCGAACACGACCTGCGTCTGATCCTTTGGGAGGACGAGCATGACCGAAGTCTCAGAACGACCCTTGACGCCAATGCCCCACCCGCCTCGGTCATCGTGGCCATCGGTCCCGAGGGGGGCTTTGATCCGCTTGAGGTCGGGCACTTTACCCGGCACGGATTTCAGCCGGTCACGCTGGGAAAGAGGATACTGCGAACAGAGACCGCCGCTATTGCCATTACCGCTATTTTACAGTATATATGGGAAGATATCTGAGCCTGACGCCGCGTCACGCCACCGCATACGACCGGCGTCAGACCCAAAGGAGCAGCGGATGAAATGTCCCAAATGCGGGTTCAACAGCTTCGAATATCACGACGTCTGCAAAAAATGCTCCACGGATCTGGTGGGGCACAAGCTGGCCCACGGTATCCTGCCTGTCGTGCTTCCGCAGGAGGCGCGCGAAGCGATGGCCCTGTCGCAGCGGGTGGCGGAGCCGGACGAAACCGGACAGGCGGCGCACGTGCCCGAATCCCCTGCCGACATGTTCACCTTTGATCTTCCCGAAGACGAGACATCTGCGCAGGATATACGGCCATCATCCGGTCACGACCCCTTCGACTTCGACGAGGAGCCCGCCGCACCCGAACCCCGGGCGTTC
This sequence comes from Desulfuromonadales bacterium, assembly GCA_015688915.1. Taxonomy (GTDB): domain Bacteria; phylum Desulfobacterota; class Desulfuromonadia; order Geobacterales; family Pseudopelobacteraceae; genus JACPFJ01. The sequence continues at coordinate 11,415 of JAATGX010000106.1, read as the reverse complement.
GCCGACTTCACCTTTGACGAAGGGGAAGAATCCGTTCCCGTCGTGCCACCGGTCGCCAATGCCAACCCCTTCGCCTTTGACGATGAGCCTGGCACGCCCAGGCTGCCGACGAGCCTGGATGATTTCACCTTCAACGGGGATCGGCAATCGGCCCAGGCTCAGGCCGAGTATGACGCCTTTGCCAGCCTTCTGGAGTCGGCCGTTCAGGACGATGATGCCGACGGGACTTCCACGCCGCCACCGCCAGCCGCCTCCTCCGGCACCCCCGGCGAATTCGATCTTGAAGACTTTGCCTGGGACACGTCGCCTGCCGCGACAGAACAGCCGCCCCCCTCTCCCGTCCCGGAAGCCGCAGCGGAAAACCCGGGTGAATTCGACCTGGACAATTTTTCCTGGGATGAATCCCCCGCAACCGGGACAAAACCGGAAAAAGACACCGACAACCCCTTTGATGGCAAGGGCAACGGCACCACGCCGTAGTCCTTTGTCATCCATACCAGTTTGAAAAGAGCGGGAGTGCCCGCTCTTTTTTCTTGAGCGGAGAATCGCCGTGAGTCAACGCATCACCATCCTTCCCGAAACACTTACCAACAAGATTGCCGCCGGCGAGGTGGTCGAACGGCCGGCCTCGGTCATCAAGGAGTTGATCGAAAACTCGCTCGATGCCGGCGCCACGGACATCAGCGTGGAAATAGCGGCGGGCGGCAGACGGCTGATCAGGATCACGGACAACGGCCACGGCATGTCCCGGGAGGACGCCCTGCTGTCGCTCGAACGCCACGCCACCAGCAAGATCAGGACCGACAGCGACCTCGACGCCATCCACACCCTGGGATTTCGCGGCGAGGCGCTCCCATCCATCGCCTCGGTCTCCCGCTTCCGCCTGGCCTCCCGGGAGCCGGACAACCCGGAAGGGACGGAGATCATCGTGGAGGGGGGCAAGGTACGTGATGTCAAGGCGTGCGGCATGGCCCCCGGCACGGTCATCACCGTGGAGCAACTCTTCTTCAACATCCCGGCACGGCTCAAATTCCTGAGAAGCGCCGAGACCGAGGCCGGCCACGTGGGAGACACGGTGGCCCGCATGGCCGTCTCCCGGCCCGGCGTGGCCTTCACCTGTGTGAGCGACGGCCGTGAACTGCTGCGGGTGCAACGCAGCGACTTGCGCCGCCGTCTGGCCCAGGCCCTGGGAAAGGATGCGACCGCCGACCTGCATGGCGTGGAAAGCTCCGGCAGCGGCATCACCGTCACCGGCTTCATCTCCGGCCCGGCCGTTGTCCGCTCCACGACCGCCGCCATGTTCACCTATATCAACGGCCGTTTCGTCCGTGACCGGGTGGTGCAGCACGCCGTCATGCAGGCCTACCGCGGCGTGATCGACCGGGGGCGTTACCCCGTGGTGGCCTTGTTCATCGAGCTCCCCTCCACCGAGGTGGATGTCAACGTCCATCCCACCAAGCATGAGGTGCGTTTCCGCCACCAGTCCGCCGTACACGATGCCCTGCAAGCCGCCCTGGAAGAGGTGTTGCGCCATTCACCCTGGCTGCCGCGCCGCCCGGAGCAGTCCGCTGCGCCATCGGCCCCGCCCGCCAGCCAGGCCTATCGGGAACGGATAGCGGCGGCAGCGCAGGCATCCCTGGCCATGCCCCGCCGGGAAACCTCCTTTCATGCCGCGGCATACGAAAAGCCCGGCAACGAGGGGTCGACACCCACGTTTCCGGCTCCGGCCGGACCGGTTGCCGTTCACGAACCTGCTACGCCGTTTACGCCGGAAGCGGCTCCCGGCGCGCGGCAGGGCTATTTTTCCTCCCTGTCGGTCATCGGCCAGTTCCACGGCGAGTATATCGTCTGCCAGTCGGGAAGCGACCTGGTGATCATCGACCAGCATGCCGCCAGCGAACGGGTCGCGTATCAGCGTCTGCGGGAACAATGCCTGGCCGGCGGTGTCGAGTCGCAGCGATTGCTGTTCCCCGAAACCCTGGAACTTTCCTTCAGCGAGACCGCCTTGGCAGAGCGTTTCAAGACCGAGTTGGCAGGGATCGGTTTCGAACTGGAGCCCTTTGGCGGCAACACCGTCATCCTGGCGGCCGTGCCGCGCATGGCGGCCGGGAATAACGGCATGCGGCTGGTGCGGGATATCCTGGGTGAATTGAGCCAGTTGGGCACCAGTGCCGCCTTCCGGGAGGCCATGGACAGCCTGCTGGCCCGGATCGCCTGCCACGCGGTGGTGCGCGGTGTCCACCCCCTTGATCACCGCCAACTGACGGAGCTGCTGGCCAGCATGGATGAAACCGACTTCGCCGCCAGTTGCCCCCATGGCCGCCCGGTATTCCACACCATCACCCTGGGGGAGATCGAGAAGATTTTCAAACGGACATGACGTCACCATCCCTCAAACTCCTTGTCGTCTGCGGCCCCACCGCCTCGGGCAAAAGCGATCTGGCCCTGAAACTGGCACGCAGCCTGGACGCAGAGATCGTCAACGCCGACTCCATGCAGGTCTATCGCGGCATGGACATCGGCACCGCCAAGCCTTCCCTTGAACAACGGGCGGAAATCCGGCACCACCTGATCGACGTGGCCGACCCGGACCGGCCTTTTTCCGCCGCCGACTTCGCCCAGGCTGCCGACGAGGCGATTCGCGACATCGCCGGACGGGGAAAGCGGGTGATCGTGGCGGGGGGGACCGGGCTCTACATCCGCGCGCTGCTGAAAGGGCTGGTGGATTCCCCCGGCGGCGCCGGCGAGATCCGCCGGGCGCTGCAGGAAGAGGCCGGGGAAGTGGGCAACGAAGCCATGCTGGAGAGGCTGGCTAGAGTGGACCCGGAACTGGCGGCACGCATCCACCCCAACAACCGGGTCCGCATCATCCGCGCCCTTGAGGTGCACCGCCTGACCGGCATCCCCCTTTCCCGCCACCAGCAGGAGCACGCCTTTGCCGACCGGCGCTACGACAGCCTGCACATCGGCATCCGCGTGGAACGGCAGGAGCTCTACCGCCGCATCGAGGAGCGTGTGGAGCGGATGCTGCACAAGGGCCTTCTGGACGAGGTCCGGGGTTTGCTGGCATCGGGCTACGGCCGCGACCTGAAAGCCATGCGTGCCATCGGCTACAAGGAGACGGCCTCCTGCCTGGCGGGCGAGTGCAGCCTGGAGGAGGCCACGAGGTTGATCAAACGCGATACGCGGCGCTATGCCAAGCGTCAACTGACATGGTTCAATGCCGACCCGGACATATTATGGCTTGAATATTCGGAAAACTTTGCTACTATTTTGCAACATGCAATTGATTTTTTTGGACGACAGGAGGAGTGAACCATGGCAAAGGCACCTTTCAATATCCAGGACCAATACCTCAACCAGTCCCGCAAGGAGCGCGTCAGGGTCCTGGTGAACATGATGTCCGGCGCGAAGATCGAGGGCTTCATCAAATCCTTCGACAACTTTTCCGTGCTGCTGGAATCCAGCGGCGACATCCTGATCTACAAGCACGCCATCTCCAACATCACCTCGGCCGACGGCGCCTTCCGGCTGCACCAGTAACCCCACACCACCAGGGCCTCCGGGGTTTCGAAACCCCGGAGGCCGTATCGTGATCCGGACTCCATGCACAAGCACCCTTCCAACCATATCGTTACCTTCCCGACACATTCCCGCACCCCGGCAGCCCGATGAAGAGACTCCTGATCCAGACCGTCACACCCGGCTCCATCGCGGACCAGATGGATGTTACGGCCGGTGACCGGCTGCTGGCGGTCAACGGCCATCCGTTGCGGGACATCATAGACTACAGCTTCCATACCGCAAGCGACGATGAACTGCTGCTGGAGGTAGCCAAGGCGGACGGCGAGCTGTGGGAACTGGAGATCGAGCGGGAACCGGCCGAATCGCTCGGCATCACCTTTGCCGCCCCTGAACCGGCCCGGTGCCGCAACAACTGCGTCTTCTGCTTTGTCCACCAGCTCCCCAAAGGTCTGCGCAAACCGTTGTACGTAAAGGACGAGGATTACCGCCTCTCCTTTCTCAACGGCAACTACGTCACCCTGGCCAATCTGAAACCCGCCGAACTGCGGCGTATTGTCGAGCAACGCCTCTCGCCCCTGTACATCTCGGTCCACGCCACCAACCCGTCGCTGCGCGAACAGTTGCTGGGCGCGCCGGGCATCCCACCCGTCCTGGATCAATTGCACACACTGGCCGACGCCCGGATCGCCATGCATACCCAGGTGGTGCTCTGCCCCGGCCTGAACGACGGCGACGAACTGGAACGAACCGTGGCCGACCTGGCCGGCCTGTACCCGGCTGTGCAGTCGCTGGCCGTCGTGCCCTTGGGCCTCACCCGCCACCGCCGCGGGCTGCCGAGCCTGACACCGGTGGATGGGGAGTATGCCGGGGCGTTCATCGCAACATGGCAACCACGCGCCAGGGCGCTGAAAAAACGCCTGGGCGAACCGTTCCTCTTCCTGGCCGACGAGTTCTTCATCAAGGCCGGCGTCCCGTTCCCGCCGTTCCGGGAGTATGGCGACCTGCCCCAGATAGAGAACGGAGTAGGACTGGTGCCGCTTTTTATGCGGGATGCAGCCCGTGTCCTGCGGAGTGCGCGGCCTTCCGGCGATTTTCGGGTAACCGTAGTGACCGGTACGTCGGCATACGGCTTCGTGGCCGAGTTCCTGGAAAAACTGGGCGGAAAGACCGGCATCGACATCAGCGTGGTCGCAGTGGAGAATCGGCTCTTCGGCGAAAGCGTTACCGTCTGCGGCCTGGTGGCGGGCAACGACATCATTGCCGCACTGCGCGGGGCGGATCTGGGCGCGGCCCTGCTGGTGCCGGACGTAATGCTCAAGGAGGGGGAAGGGATCTTCCTGGATGACGTGTCGCTGATTGAACTGGGACAGCGCCTCGGCTGCCGGGTGATAAGCTTCGACGCGACCCCGCAGGGATGCTACCGGGCGATCAGATCGGCAGGCAAACCGGTTGGATAGAGGCCCCATGCGACCTGTAGCCCCGTGTGACGTTGTGAAAACGCCCCTTCGCATGCTACACTGAGAATCAAATGGAAATCCATGACCTTGACAACAGCATAGCCAAGCGCTTTACCTGGGCCATCATCCTCACGGCCGTCACCCTGGCCGCCGAGGTCGCCGGCGGTATCTGGGCCAACTCCCTGGCCCTGCTGTCGGATGCCGCCCACGTCTTTCTCGACCTGTTCGCCCTGCTGTTGTCGCTGGCAGCCATCAAGCTGGCAGGCAGGCCGGCGACCGAAACCCGCACCTTCGGCTGGCACCGCGCCGAGGTATTCGCCTCGTTCATCAACGGCATCACCATCTTCCTGATCGCCATCGGCATCTTTTACGAGGCATGGGGGCGGCTGCTCAAACCCGAGGAGGTCAAGAGCCTCCCCATGTTCGTCATCGCCACCATCGGCCTGGTCATGAACCTGCTGGCCGCGTCGGCGCTCCACCGGCATTCCCACGACGATCTGAACGTCCACAGCGACCTGCTGCATGTCATCGGCGACGCCGCCGCCTCGGTGGGCGTCATCGCCGGCGGCGCCGTCATGTACTTCACCGGCTGGTACATCGTGGATGCGATCATCTCCATCGGGATCGGTTGCGTGGTATTCTTCGGGGCCGGGCGGGTACTGCGCGAATCAACCCACATACTGCTGGAGGGGGTTCCACGCGGCATGAGCGTGGCCGGGATCGCCGCCGACATGCGGACGGTGGAAGGGGTCAGGGACATCCACCATCTGAATGTCTGGTCTCTCTGTTCCCATATCGTGGTCCTGTCGGCCCACATGGATGTTACGACCGACTTCAAACAGCGTCAGGCAGAGGTAATCCACGCCGTGGAGCACATGCTGCTGGACCACTACGGCATTGTCCACACCACCCTGCAGGTGGAATGCATCGCCTGCCTCTCGGGTCCCGTCATCAGAAAGATCGGGCACCACTCCCGTCACCACGACCACTCCCACCGCCATTAGGCTTTTGGCAATGCCTGTTCGGGGCGCATGTACCGCCGTACCGCGAACACCGTGTGGGGCATTGCGGCACCGCCATTCTGTGGTATTGTTTTGCCATTCGCCGACTGACATGGCGGCCGGAACTATCCGCTCGATCCGGCGTCCCTCACCAGTACTCGTGGAGGCGGCATGCCCCCCAGGAAATCCGATTCAGTCGCTATCAATCCCGATCCGGACGTGGTTTCGATCCTGTATGTCGAGGATGAACCGGATACCAGGAGCATCCTGGTATCCGTCATCACCAGGCGCTATCCCGGCGTGCAGCTCCATACGGCGGAAAATGGGGTGACGGGGTTGGAACTGTTCAAGGAACACCCTGCCGATATCGTCATAACCGATATCAACATGCCGCTGATGGACGGCATCAGCATGGCCCGCGAGGTCAAGGCGCTGAAGCCCGAAACGATCGTCATCGCTCTGACCGCCCACTGTGATACCAAGCTCCTGCTGAACGCCATAGAGATCGACATCGATCACTACGTGCTGAAACCGCTGGATTACGCACGTTTCTTTTCGATCGTCGACAAAAGCCTCGCCACGATCATGCCGGAGCGAAAGATCAGGGAGCAGAGCAGCCATATCCGCAAGCTTTCGCGGGCCGTGGAGCAAAGCCCCTGCACGGTGATGATCACCGACGTGAACGGCATTATCGAGTACGTCAACCCCAAATTCACCGAGCTTACCGGATACACCGCCGGGGAGGCGATGGGAAACACCCCGCGCCTCCTGCTATCCGGCTCGACATCGCCGGAGACGTACCGGCAGCTTTGGCAGACCATTTCCTCGGGCAAGAGGTGGCACGGCGAGTTTCTGAACCGGAAAAAGAACGGCGAGCAATATTGGGAGTCCGCCTCCATCTCCCCCATTTTGAACGAGGAAGGCGTCATCACCCATTATGTGGCGGTCAAGGAGGATATCACCGCCCGCCTGCGGGCGGAACATGAGATCATGAGCCTCACGGTCAACCTCGCAGCCCGCACCCAGGAATTGGAGGCGGCGAACACCGAACTCGAGGCGTGCAACAGCGCCATCTCCCATGACCTGCGCAGTCCCATAACCTCCATACACGGATTTACCCAGGTCCTGCTCGAACGGTGCAGCGGCAGGATCGACGAGGAGTCCATGGGGTATCTCGCCATTATCCACAAAGAGATCCGGCGCATGGATGCCATGATCAATGCGTTGCTCAAATTTTCCCGCCTGTCGCGCCAGGACATGGATAACGAGGAGGTGGACCTGAGCGCCATTGCCACGACCATTGCCCTGGAACTGCGCATGAGGCATCCGGAACGCCAGGTTGCCTTCAGCATCGCCGAAGGGGCATGCTGCCATGGTGATCCGACCTTGTTACGCGTCGTCCTGGAGAACCTGATCGGCAATGCCTGGAAGTATTCCGCCAAAAAGGAATCGGCTGTCATAGAATTCGGACAAGAGGACCACGAGGGAAAATCGATCTTTTTCGTGCGTGACAATGGTGCGGGGTTCGACGAGAACCGGGCCGGCAGGCTGTTCGTGGCCTTTCAGCGGCTGCACAGCGACCGGGATTTCGAGGGGTTCGGCATCGGCCTGGCCACGGTGCAGCGGATCATCCAGCGCCACGGCGGGCACATCCATGCCAGGGGAGAGGTGGACAAGGGGGCCACGTTCTATTTTACCCTGGACGATTGATTCCCCCCTCCCGGCGAGTGTCGCAGTCAACCAAGCCCCTAAAAGATTGCCCCGGACAGGCAATCCATGTATCTTATCTCTTCCAGGGCGGTCCGGCATTGACTCCGCACGGAACACCGGGCGCCGAGCCGGAAAACGTCTGCCCGATCACCAATCCGCACCAACGGGAACCGACCCAATGCGCAAGAATCCCGCTCCCGCCACCATCCTGCTCGTGGACGATGAAGAAATCGTCCTGAAGAGCTTTGTCTGCTTCTTCGAGGACTGCGGCTACCGCGTGCTCGAGGCCCACAACGGCCAGGAAGGGCTGACCATCTTCCGGCACAACCGCCCGGATCTCGTGTTCACGGACCTGTTCATGCCCGTTATGGGCGGACTGGACCTGATCCGCGCGATCAAGGAATTGAGCCCCGAAACCCCGGTGATCGTCATCTCCGGCATCGGCGTGGTGGCCGATGCCATCAAGGCTTTGAAACTGGGGGCTTACGACTACATCACCAAGCCGGTCATCAATATTGCGGAACTGGAGATCGTGGCCAAGCGGGCGCTCGAAACGGTTGAACTTCGTCACGAGATCTCGGCCCTGCGGGAACATCTCCTGAGCGGGCAACTGGATAATACGGAGGCCTTTGCCGGCATCAATACCCAGGATGCCGGGATGCGGCGGATCTTTCACTATATCGAGGCGGTCGCCCCCACCAGCCAACCGGTCCTGATCAGCGGGCAGACCGGCACCGGCAAGGAACTTGTCGCCCGCGCCATTCACACGGCAAGCGGGCGCACGGGAGATTTTATCGCCGTCAACGTTGGCGGGCTGGATGACCATGTCTTCTCGGACACCTTGTTCGGCCACCTCAAGGGGGCATTCACCGGTGCCGACCGCGTCCGGGACGGCATGGTCGCGCTGGCCGGCAACGGAACGCTCTTCCTGGACGAGATCGGAGAACTGGCGGAAGCATCCCAGATCAAACTTCTGCGGCTGCTTCAGGAGCAGGAGTATCTTCCGCTCGGCTCCGACACGCCCCGCAAGGCCACTGCCCGCATCGTTGCCGCAACCAACCGGGATCTGCGGGCCATGGTCGAGGCGGACCGGTTCCGCCAGGATCTCTTCTACCGTCTCTGCACCCACAATGTCTACCTCCCCCCGCTCACGGCCCGCAAGGGGGATATCCCCCTGCTGCTGGACTGCTTTCTTGCGGAGGCCGCCTCCTCCATGAACAGGGCGCTTCCCTCCGTTGCCCCGGAACTGTACCACTATCTGGCCGCCTATGCCTTTCCCGGCAATATCAGGGAACTCAAATCCATGGTATACGACGCGCTGGCGCGCCACTCCCGCGGGGTCTTGGGCAAAGAGTGCTTTCTTCAGGCCATGAACGCCAATCGGACGGCAGCACCGGGCGTACCGGTCAATGACGGCATCATCGCGACCCTTGGCGGTCCGGAGAACCGGCTGCCGACCCTCAAGGAAGCGGAGGAGGCGCTCATTGGTAAGGCGCTTGAGCGGGCCGGGGGCAACCAGGGAGTGGCTGCCCGCTATCTGGGCATAACCCGCCAGGGGCTCAACAAGATCCTGAACAGAAGAAAGAACAGCTCCCCGACCTGATACCCTGTCAACATCGTTGCCGAGCAACGATGTTGCTCTTCGCAATCGTCCTGTTTTGATACATATTTTACTGGAATGTCACATACAGCAACGTTGTTGACAGGGTATCAGGACCATATCCCTTCGCATATCCACGTGTAATGAATCAACCTTAACGGATCCAGCCCCATTGGCATCATCCGTGCATCGAGGGTGCGTCATTGGGCAATGACGCTTAATGTACACCCATTATGTATACGACGGAGAGGAGTTATATTCATGCAGACCTGGAGAGATTTGAAAGTACGAGGCAAGCTGTTCATTCTTGTGTTGGCGTCCTGCCTGGCCATGACCGTGGTCGGCGCCATGGGACTTAATGGGATGCGCGACGGCAACCGGCACCTGGAGGAATCCAACCGGAGCCTGGAACATGTAGCGCTTTTCGGGGCGCTGAAAAGTGACTTCCTGACCATACGGCTCGATCTCGTCTACATGATGTCCCTCAAGGATCCGGCCAAGCTGAAGGAAAAGTGGGATGACTTCGCGAAAAAATGCGAGGCGGTGCGCGATGGACTGAAAACGATCGAAACAACGAACCTGGACAGACAGGAACGGGAAAACATCGCCGCGTTCAAGGATGGCTTCACGAAATATCTCGACAAGGGGACGAAGCTGGGGGAGATGCTCCTCGCCGCCCATGCCGCCAACGATGAGCAGGCCGTGACCAGCGCCGTCAGTTTTGGCGCCGAGCAGGTTGGGCCGCTCTACGGCAAGCCGGCAGAGATCATATCAAGCCTTGTCGCGGGGAACATCAAGAACGATCAGGAGCTCTTCACGGCCAGCACGGCCGCGTTCAAGCGCTCCTTTGTCGCCATGATCGCCATCATCGCCGCGACGATTATCATTACGCTGGCGCTGGGACTGTTCATCGCCAAGTCGGTGGTCGACCCGCTCGCAAAGGTTTTTGAAACGCTGAAACGGATGGCCGACGGGGACCTTTCGGTGCGGAGCGATGTCCGATCCCGCGACGAGCTGGGCATGCTGTCCGAGGAACTCAACATCATGGCCGAGCAACTGCACGACACCATTACCCGGGTTGCGCACAACGGCCTCGAGGTGGCCTCCGCGGCAAACCAGATGCACTCGACCGCCGAGCAGATGGCCACCGGCGCCGAACAGGCCGCCGCCCAAACCCAGACCATCGCCACCGCCAGCGAGGAAATGGCGGCCACCACCAACGATATCGCCGGCAATTGCCACCAGGCGGCCAGCAACGCCGGCAAGGTCAATGAGGCTGCGGCGACCAGCGCCCAAATCGTGGACGAAACCATCGCGGTGATGGCCCAGATTGCGGTGCGCGTCAAGGATACGGCCACCATGGTCGCAACGTTGGGCAACCGTTCCGAAGAGATCGGGGAGATCGTCGGCACCATTGAAGACATTGCGGACCAGACCAACCTGCTGGCGCTCAACGCCGCCATCGAGGCGGCCCGGGCCGGGGAACAGGGACGCGGCTTCGCCGTTGTCGCCGATGAGGTGCGCGCCCTGGCGGAACGGACCACCAAGGCCACCAAGCAGATCGCAGCCACCATCAGGAGCATCCAGCACGAAACCAACAGCGCCGTCATTTCCATGGAAGAAGGGGTGCGTGAGGTCGAAAAGGGGACCAGGGACGCCTCCAAGTCGGGCGAGTCGCTGCAAAGCATCCTGGAGCAGATCGGCGTGTTGACCATGCAGGTCAGCCAGATCGCCACCGCCGCCGAGGAGCAGACCGCCACGACCACCGAGATCAGCAACAACATCCAGCAGATCACGGCCGTGGTGCAGATGACCGCCAACGGCTCACAGGAGTCGGCCGCCGCGGCCGCCCAGTTGTCGCGACTTTCCGATGAACTGCGCAGCCTGATGGAGCACTTCAGGATCGCGGCCTGAACAGGTGGGCATGACGATACTATCCATGGCTTTTGGGGCGCTGGTCACGGCGCTCGTCTATCGGCTTGTCCCGGGCCGGCGCCTGAAATCCAGGATATCCGAGCTGGAAGCGCAAACTACCGCATTTCGGCGCGACTCGGAACTGCTCAGGGAGGTCCAGCGCCGTCAGCAGGCGATCCTCGACAACATCCCCGACCTGGTCTGGCTG
>JAATGX010000164.1 GCA_015688915.1 Desulfuromonadales bacterium | reverse complement strand
TGACGACAAGGAAGATTTCAAAGCTTTCTTGTCCGGGCCGACTCGTAGCCGTCTGTTCGATGAAGAGCAACATACTCGGTATGAAGCCGACTTGCGTGCACTGGCCACAACGGAAATGGCCTCTGACACGCTTACGCAGCTATTGGCATCTGAACCAGACAAGGAACCTTGGGAAGTCGGCGAGGCGCTTGCCGAATGTCTTCTTGAGGAAGAGCGCGGCGTAAAGTTCCCATGGAATACCGAACGGGATAAACGAACACCAAAAGCAAGCCTGCCGGGTGCTGATCTTGTGGGTTTATTGGAAGATGGGGACGAAGCCCTCCTGGTCTTGGGGGAAGTGAAGACTTCGAGCGATGCGAATAATCCTCCCCAAGTGATGACCGGCAAGAGCGGCATGGTCCACCAACTCGATAATCTTGCCACGGATATCTCAATCCATAACTGCCTTCTTAAATGGCTGCATCCGAGGTGCAAGAATACCGATCTTTGGCCGCTGTACGAAAAGGCTGCGAAAAAGTATCTGGCGTCCGGTGGGCAAGCGATCAAGCTGGTCGGCATGCTGATGCGCGATACGGCACCGAATGAGCTTGACCTGAAGAATCGGGCCAAACACTTGGCGACCACGGTAGCGGCCCCCACGGAAGTAGAGCTTGACGCCTGGTACCTTCCTACACCAATTGAAGATTGGCCGGCAGTTGTCCAAGGGGGTGCGGTATGACTTCCTGGATAATGGACAGCCTTAATCCGGATCTCTTGCAGCTGGCTCGCACCGAGGCGTCACGCCGTTTGCTCAATAATGCATTTGGATTGGTCAGGGAGCAGGAAGAAGACAACAATCTGCTTTTTGCTGCGGAGGCCTTGGAATTAGCCGTCATCGACCTTCTGGACAACGAAAGGGAGGTCGATTCTCTCCGGCAGGTGAGCGCCGAAGCCTTCCAGCTTTTACGTGTTCTCCCGCGACCGGAACCTCCGCTTGAGTCAGCAAAGACCTGTTTGCGTCTCGCCTGTCTTGGGGTAATCGGTGAGCGTGGCGTCGATGCCCGCCGCGTGTTGAAAGAAACGCCATGGCCCGCTCTGCCGCTGGATTCTGACTCATGGGGCGAACGTACCCTGGCGACGATCCTTGAGGTCTGGCTACGGATTGTTCGCAAGGACGGTTGGTCTGACCTCGACGCCGTGCAGGCCCAGGTTGTTGCACTTAGACAGCAACAGGCGAACTACGAGGCCGAGTATCTGGATGCCAGGGATTCAACGGCGCGCATCGCCGCGTGGGAACTGGTGGCCCTCTATCATCTATCCAAGGCGGGCGAGTTGCTAGCCATTTTCACCACCCAAGGGGAGATCGGCGGACGCTTCGATGCCCGGCAACAACTGGAAGCCCAGTTCGACAGGGCTCTGACAGCCTGTGGTCGTGCCGAACTGATTGATCTGGACTCCATGGTGCGACTACTCGCCCGCACAGCACAGCAATTGGTGGACAACTGCATCTGGACCGTTACCCGCGCGGTTAACTCTCGTGTTACTCGGTTTGTCCATCATCTGGTTTCCAGGGAAAAGACCAACCCGATCTTCGAGATGCTTCCCCCGCAACGGCGCACTTTGCGTGAGGCCGGTTTGCTCGGCTCCGGCCATCGTGCAGTCGTGGTCAATTTGCCGACCTCCAGCGGCAAGACAATCATCGCCGAATTCCGCATCCTGCAGGCACTTAATCAGTTCGATCATGAAAAGGGGTGGATCGCCTATCTCGCCCCAACCCGTGCCTTGGTGAACCAGGTCGCAACCCGACTGCGGCGCGATTTTGCCTCGCTCAATATCAATGTCGAAAAGGTTAGTCCGGCCCTTGAGATAGACGGCATGGAAGCAACCCTGCTCACGGACAGGCAGGACGCTACCCAGTTCCGAGTACTGGTGACTACCCCGGAAAAACTCGATCTGATGCTAAGGGGCGGTTGGGAAGATAGAATCGGGCGGCCTCTCACGCTGGTTGTGGTGGACGAAGCCCATAACCTCGCTCAACAGGGACGTGGTATAAAGTTGGAATTGTTGCTGGCGACGATTAACCGAGAGTGCCGTTATGCACAGTTCCTGTTGTTGACGCCATTCATACCCAACGCCTCGGAGATAGCCCGCTGGCTAGCTCCAGACAGCAACAATGACATTGAATTGGGTATAGATTGGCAGCCCAATGACCGGGCAATAGTACTGAGTCATCCGCGGCAGGGTGCAGGGAGGGGCGAATATTCGCTAGAGTTGGAAACCCTGCACACATCGAGGCACACCTTGAGTGTCCCTGAGCATTTGCAGCTTTCCGCCGACAGGCTTTTGGGTCTGTCGTGGTCACAGGTGAAAGGAAATTCCAGCAAAGTGGCCGCCGCCACCGCACAGGTGATGAAAGAACGTGGACCAGTTATAGTTCTAGCAGGGACTATTCCCAACACATGGAATCTTGCCGAGAATTTCATGCATCCTGACAACAGGGCCGAGACGGTACATGAAGATGTGCAGTTGGTACAGCGCTATCTGGAACGGGAGTTCGGAGAAGGTTTCGCGCTCTGCAAGCTCTTGGAATATGGTGTGGGAGTACACCACTCTGGATTGTCCGATGAAGCCAAGGCGCTCGTCGAATGGCTGTTTGAACGTGAGTTGATAAACGTGTTGGTGTCGACAACGACTATTGCCCAAGGTGTCAATTTTCCGGTTTCGGGAGTGGTCATGGCTGCACATCAATATCCTTACGGGGAAGACATGCCACCCGAAGATTTCTGGAATCTGGCAGGCAGGGCTGGGCGTGTTGATCATGGCAGTGTAGGCATCGTAGCACTTGCTGCCACAGATGAACGGAAAGCTATCAAGCTTCGCGAATTCGTAGGTCAGCAGGTTACATCGTTAAATTCGACGCTGATTGCTATGGTCCAGGCAGTCATTGCTACTGGTGCTCCGCTTGAGTTGCATCGGCTATTTCATTTACCGGAATGGTCAGCCTTCCTCCAGTACTTGGCGCATACATATCGTCAGATAGGAGATCCGCAACGCTTTGCCAATGAAGTTGAGCAAGTGCTGCGTGGTACGCTGGGATTCCAGAACCTACGCCGGACACGTAGCGACTGGGCAAATCGATTAGTAGTAAGCGTGCAGACTTATGGCGAGAGGATTGCCGGAAAATCGCTCAAGCTTGTAGATAGCACCGGATTTTCATGGGAGACGGTCAGTATTACATTAGGTAAGTTATCAAGTGAACGTATTAACGAAGACGTATGGGATGCTAATCGTCTCTTTGGCAGAGATGGAAAAAATCTGCAAAAATTGATGGGGATCCTGCTGGCAGTACCTGAACTCCGTGAAAATTTGGAAGCAGCCACCGGTGGTCGAGGACCGGACGGAGACCGGTTAGCATGCATGGTCAGGGATTGGGTTAATGGTGCAAGCTTGCCTGATATGGCTCAAGCATATTTTGCGACAAAACTTGATGGCGGGGCAGTTGAGCCAACTAAGGCATTAACGGATTGCTGCAAAAATGTATTCGGTAAACTCACCCAGACAGCGTCATGGGGGCTGGCCGCCCTTCAGACCATGACTTTTGGCGACAGATTCGAGCAATTAGAGGAAGTCGATCAACAGACGCTTCGCAATTTGCCCGCCCGTGTTTTCTACGGAGTCAATACTGACGAAGCTATTGCTCTACGATTGCTTGGGGTCCCTCGAGGAGCAGCGCAACCGTTGGCTCAAACCTTGAGAACAGCAAGGAACCTGCCATTGCCACAATTGCGAACAAAATTGGCACAGACTGATGCACGGGTATGGACCCAAGCCCTGGGAGAAAGCGGGCAGGATTATTTTAGGATTTGGAAGGTGATCGAGGGGGTTGAGTAAGTCACTTCTTGAATAGACCAACATCATCCAGTAAATGAAAACAGGAGTGTCACCTATGGCCATGAAAGTTGAAATCAAAGGCAACAAACTCTGCATCGAAATCGACCTGGAAAAACCGATCCCGTCGTCTTCAGGCAAAACTCTCGTTGTTGCGAGCACAAGAGGAAACGCTGTCACCGACGCCATGGTTGACGGCAAGCCGGTCACTATCGGGCTGAATGCCTATATCAAGCCGTAAAGATGGTGGGGGCTTTTTTAGGGGCGTTAAACAAAAACCAACTGATTATATGCCTTAAATACCAGTTAGTTACAAGATCGATTCGATTCCAGTCCTCCATGAAATTCAAGGCTTTACGGAAAAATCCGTAAAGCTTTTTTCATTTTTTCTCCATACATCCACTACTTATCGCAAAAAAAATGTAAATTGTGATTAACTTTGTTGTGGACATTGGCTTCGTTGCGCTATATACAAGAAAATCCCAACAAAAGGAGGGCACCATGACAAAAGCGGATCTGGTAGCAAAATTGGCCGAAGCGGCAGGAATCACGAAGGTCCAGGCGGGAAAGGCTCTTGAAAGCTTCATTACGGAGACGACAGCAGCTTTGAAAGCCGGCAACAAGGTTTCCCTGGTTGGATTCGGTACGTTCAGCGCAGTTACCCGTGCTGCCCGCAATGGCAGAAATCCCGCAACAGGCAAGCCCATCAAGATCGCTGCCAAGACGAACGGGAAGTTTACCCCCGGCAAGGCATTAAAGGATCTGAAGGCCAAGTCTGTCAAGGCAGCTCCGAAAGCGGCAAAGGCAGTCAAAGCGCCGGCCAAGGCCAAAGCCAAGGTAGCGCCCAAGGGCAAAAAGAAATAGGTTCACAAAAACGGGGAACCCTCGTCGGGTTCCCCTGTATTTTCATCGCCGCCCTGACCGGAGGGGCGATGGGACACCGCATCGTAACTCCCCTTCTTATTTTCATCCCCCTGTCCGACCCGATCAATCCACACCAAAACGACACCCTTGAACTCAGGCTGGGCTGGAGTGGCCGGCCCAAAACAGAACGAGTTGGGAACCATTGACCTCAGAGGCAAAAGGTGATGCAGAGCGGCTCCGTCTCCAGCAGTTCAAGGAAGCGTTCCCACAGTAGCCCGGTTTCGCGGCGGAGCGCTTCTTCCACCACCCGCCGCTCAGCGGGCTTCAGTTTCAAGTCACGGCAGAGCGAGGAAAACTCCACCATGTCGTTCATCCGGCCCAGAACCGACTGGTAGTTCTTGAGACGCTCCAGAACGGCCGCGTAATCCCGGTCAAGGATGCGCGTGACGATTTCAATAAAATAGCGCCATTTCTTGACGGCAATCCGCAGGGCATGGCGCTCCTCGGGGTTTTCAGGCGCCTTCGCCGCTGCCAGGTGGTCGTGAATCCGCTGAAGCAGTTCGAGAGACGTGTCTGCCAAGTAGGCGGGAAAGCCTGCCGCACTCAAATCCGGAGACAGGTCACCGGCCATGCCCGACGCCACCTCCCGTACCAGCGGGCCGAGCCTCTTCGGCTTGAATGCCTTCAGGACCGTGCGGACCCTGGCCGCCTCGTCCTTCCGAAGATCGGCCAGGACGGTGATCACCGATCGCGGCGCTCGTGCATGTCCCGCGCTTCCGGAGGGCAGGATGGCCAGAAAGAACGTCCCGGCCTCATCGATGTTGCGCAATCTGCCGAGCGCCCTTGTCAGCTTGCGGGCCTGACTTTGCAGCACTGTCGTCTGTTTCCGGGGCGTGAACGGACTGAACAGCTTCAAGACCGCCCTGAAGCGGCGCGAGGCGACCCGCAGGTCATGGATGTCTTCAAGCTCCCCGGTAGCGAGAACCGCACGCCTGAGCCGCCGCATCTCCGTCCATTGGTCGCGGAGGACGTTCCGACCGCGTTCGATGACGGTATCGTCATTCGGCATGTCTGCCATTGCGGGGTCAGTTCCTGGTCATGGTGCGGGAAAGGCCCTTTTCAGGGCGGTGATTACCTTGTTGCCGGGGAGCATGTACCAGAGAAAGTCGGCTGGTTTGTCTTCCTTTTCCGGGAGAAGTTCCAGGGCCACACAGCTCGCCTTTTTCAGGGAGATGGCACCGCTGCGTCGCAGGAGCGCGCTGACCAGGGCGCCCAGTTGGGGCTCGTGCCCGACCACCATGACGCGTTTTGCATCCGCGTATCCCTTGAGAAGGGTGATGAGTTCGTCCATATCACCGCCCGGCGCCAGCAGGCCGCTGACCGTTACGCGGTTCTTGCGGCAGGCGTTCACGGCGGCAATCTGCGCCGTCTGAACCGCCCGGACCAGGGGACTGCTGATGATCAGGCGCGGCTTGCGCCCATATTCACCGATCTGCTTCGAAATCCGTTCGACCGACCTGCGGCCGTTTTCCGTGAGGAAGCGCCATTCGTCGCACAGGGCGTCCCCGGCCTCAACCGCCTCGGCATGCCTCATGATGTAGAGAATCATGGTACCCTCCTAAAATCCGCATGTTAGAAGTATAGTACATGACGGGGGCATTGCAATTAATGTGATAATTCAGCAACGAAATTAATGAGATGATGGCGCTGTCGACTCAAGAACGATCCGTTTGCTCAGGCTTCAGCCGCTGCAAGATCGGGAAATCCATACCCCCGATACGTTTCTTCGGGAAGCGACCGTGTCTCAAGGCCATTGTCCAGCTTGAACCTGCCGACGATGTCCTGAAGATCTCCCGCCATGGTGTTCAGACCCGTTGCCGCGGTGGCTACTTTCTGGGTTCCATCGACATTTTTTTCGATAATTGCGCTCACCTGCTGGATGTTCTGGGTTATCCCGTGCAGCGAGGCGCTCTGCTCCTCGGCGGCGGTGGTAATATGGCCGACCTCGGATGAGATCGCCAGGATGATGTCGGTGATCGCCTTGAGCGCCTCGTCCGTTCTGGCCACCATCAGCGTCCCTTCCTCCACCTCGGCGACGCCATTGCCCATGGCGGCGACGGCCCGGTTCGCTTCGTTCTGGATTGCCTGGATCATGGCGGAAATCTCTCCGGTTGCCCTTGTGGTGCGGGCTGCCAGGGCGCGCACCTCGTCGGCCACCACCGCGAAACCCCGGCCATGTTCGCCGGCGCGGGCCGCCTCTATGGCCGCATTCAGGGCGAGCAGATTGGTCTGGTCGGCAATGTCGTTGATAGTCGAGGTGATCTCGCCGATCTGGATCGATTTCTGCCCCAGGTGCGAGATTACCTGCGCCGTATCCCGGACATGATCCCCTATGCTCTGCATGGACCTGACCGTTTCGGCCATGATCCGCTGGCTGTCACCCACCCTGTCGCTCGCCAGCGAGACGTTGGCGGCTGCCGTGGAGCAGTTGCGGGCGATCTCGGCGGCGGTCAGGTTCACCTCCTCGCTGGAAACCGAGACATCGGAGATCCGGATCGAGGCGGTATCCGCCCTTTGCGCCATTGACTCCGATGTCTGGTTGAGGGTACCGGACGCCGAGAAGAGCTGACGGGAGTCGGTGGCGATCCTGGTGATGATTCCGCCAAGGGTGGCGGTCATCTGATCGATGTTGCGTGAAAGGATATGGAGCTCATTGCGCGAATCAGGGGGATAGGAACTGCCGATCACACCGGTCAGGTTGCCCTCGGTTACGGAGCCGACCGTCTCGGTCAACTGCCGCAGAGGCGTGCTGATACCCCTATGCAGGAAGTAGCCCAGGGCAACGGCGCTTACCACGCCCAGCGTGAGGCAGATCAGATTCATGGCCAGGGCCCGGCGGGCCGCCAGGCTGTTGTCGTTATACCGGTTCAACGCCTGGGCTTCGTTGATGGCCATGATCTTGGCGATGTTCCCGTCGAGCCGGTCGATGACATCCGAACCCTGGTTTCGCATGATGTTGACCGCCTCGTCGCGCCGGTCCGTCTGGGAGAGTTCCACAACCTTGTCGCGGAAGTATCCATAAAGTTGCAGGTCCTCAGTGATCTGTTTTTGCAGCGCGGTGGCCTCGGCGGAGCGGTTCGATGCGAAGAATGCTTCCAGGCCCTTCGCGACCTTGTCATCCGCCTGTTTCAGCCTTTCCCGATGTTCGTTCTGCTCCTGCGGCGATTTGTCGATGATGATGTCCCGCAGCATGGCAAGGGAGGTCTGGTATCCTTTCACCACTTCGGTAAGATTGCGGATCGGGATGAGGTTCGAGGTGTACATGAGAGAGCCGCGCTTGGTGACGTCCCAGATCACCCCGGTGGAGAAAATCCCGCTCAGCCCCGCTACACACGCGACCAGCAGAAAGCAGGCCACGATTTTCTTGCCGATGGTCAGTTTGTTGTACCACTCCATGAATTCCTCCCTGTGCACAATGGTCATTGTTTGTAATAACCGTAGCACGGGAGTGTTACAGACGGATATCAGCGGCAAAAACTTTTGTTGCAGACTGATGAGGGTGTGCTAATCGCGAGACGTGCGGCTCAAGATGAAATCATCTGTACATGGCTGTTCAAATTGGGTACAAGGTTTCATTGCCATGGTGGACAGGGCCGAATGATCGGGCCCATCGGCACAATTGGGGAATGTCATGGCGAGGAGAAAAATGCACTACCCGTTACACGGCAAGGTGGCGGCTCGATGATCGGGGAGCGTTTCAACATAACGCTGAGGGGCAAGATCGTCCTGACGGTCATATTTCTCTTCTTTACCACGGCGCCGGTCACCATGTTCGTCTCCCTGAAGATCTATTCGGACAGCTTCAGGGAAGCCATCATCGAGTACCAGCGGTCAAGCGGCGCGGGGCATGCCGCTTCCGGCAGTGAAACGCTTTCCGCGGAGGCGTACCGGCCGCTGCGCCAGGCGGAAAACCAGGTATGGTTCCTGGTGGTCTGTTTCGGCCTGGTCATCACCGGTAGCCTCTGGTGGACGATGAAATACCTGACAGGCCCATTGGTGCGGATGACCAGGACCATCGGCGAGATGGAGGACGAGTCCGACTTCAAGCCGCTCAGGCTCAATACCGGCGACGAGATCCAGTCGCTGGCCGAGGCCTTTGACCGCATGATGCTGATGCTGTATGCGCGCAAGGCGGAACTGGAGAAGAACAGGGCTCTGTTCCAGACCATGTCCGACTTTGCCACCGACTGGATCTTCTGGAGGATGCCGGACGGCACCATGGCGTACTCCTCGCCGGCCTGCGAGGCCATCACCGGTTATACCCCCGCCGAGATCGCCCGGGATCCCGAGCAGGTCAACAAGATGATCCACGAGGAGGACCGTGGACTCTGGCGCGAACATGCCTCGCGGCGCCACGACGCCAATACCGAGCCGGAGACCGGGCCGATGCACCTGGAATTCAGGATCATCACCAAGCAGGGCGACATAAGGTGGCTCGAACACGCCTGCCGTTCCATCTACGGACCGGACGGCCAGTTCCTCGGGGTCAGGGGGACCAACTCCGACATCACCCAGAGGAAGATGGCGGAGCTGGCGCTGTACGAAGCCATGCAGCGGGTGGAGGCCGCCAGTGTGGCAAAAGGAAGGTTCCTTGCCAACATGAGCCATGAGATCCGGACCCCGATGAACGGTATCGCCGGCGTGGCCCAACTGCTCGCGGCAACCGAACTTACCCGGGAGCAGCGGGAATATGCCGATATCATTTTAAAGAGCGCCGCCTCGCTGACAACGCTTATCAACGACATCCTCGATCTCTCCAAGGTCGAGGCCGGCAAGATGAAGCTGACCAACACAAAGCTCAGCCTGCACGATGTTGTCGATGGCGTGTGCTCGCTGTTGAAGCCGGTGGCTGACGCAAAAGGGATTACGCTTTCGTATCAATTTATCACCGAACTTCCCGTGCTGGTGACCGGGGATCCGGTCAGACTTCGGCAGGTGCTGCTGAACCTGGTAAACAACGCGGTCAAGTTTACCTTAAAGGGGAGCGTGCTGGTGCGGGTGGCACGGTGCGAGGACGGCAACGATCCGGAGAAGGTGACGGTCGAATTTGCCGTCAGCGACACCGGGATAGGCATCTCGCGGGAAGACCAGGCGGCCCTGTTCAGAAGCTTCTCGCAGATAGATTCCTCTTTGACGCGGGAATTCGGCGGCACCGGCCTGGGGCTCTCCATTGCCAAGAACCTGGTCCGGCTGATGGGGGGGGCGATCGGCGTCGAATCCGAATCGGGTCAGGGTTCGATTTTCAAGTTCAGGCTTCAGTTTCTCCCCTGGAGCGGCGCTGAGAGTGCCGATGCGCCGATGGCCGATGCGGACGGGATACCCGAAGGTAAGGAAGACGTGCGGCTGTCCTCCCGGCGGGTCCTGATTGTCGAGGATAATCTGATCAATCAGACGATCATGCAACGGATGCTGTCGCGCTTTTTCCAGTGCGATGCGGATATTGCCCAGAATGGCCGGGAGGCAGTTCAAATGATAACGGAGCAACCCTATGATCTGGTGTTCATGGACGTCCAGATGCCGGTCCTGGATGGGTTCGAGGCGACCAGGATCGTCAGGGAGATGGAGGCGTCAAGCGGGCGTCGCCGCACACCCATCGTCGCCATGACCGCCAACGCCATGGCCGGCGACCGCGAGCGCTGCCTGGATGCCGGCATGGACGATTATATCTCGAAGCCGGTTTCAAAATCGGCTTTGACGCTTGCCATGGAGCGGGTGCTCGGCCGGTCCGCCGCGGGCGGCCCGCCGGATATCCCTGTCTGAATCGCCTCTCGTTGTCCCAGGCACCCCCCTCCCTATCCGTGTTTGACAAACGTCCCTTTGGCGTATTCCTCAAAGGCTGTCCGCAACTCATCCTGCGTATTCATGACAACCGGCCCGTACCAGGCGACCGGCTCGTTCAGCGGCATCCCCGCGATGAACAGGAAGCGCACCGGCTTTTCCCCGGCCACGATGGTCACGTCATTGCCGTCACGTTCGTAGAGCACAATGGTTTCCGGCCCGCAGAGGCAACTCCGGGTGATATCCGTCCAGCCCGAGCCCTCCATCTCATAGGCAAAGGCGTCGCGGCGGTCATCGAAGTGCCCCTCTCCGTCCAGGATGTAGGCGATTGCCGTATGGCCGGCCTGTACCCGGTGGGTGAAGGTAGTCCCCGCCGGTATTGCCACATCCAGCAATTCCGGGTCGATGACGATGTCCCGCACCGGGCCCTGCACGCCGGCCACTTCGCCGCAGACAACCTTGATCTTCACCCCGGAATCCAGCTTTACCAAGGGAATGTCGGCGGCCTTCACATCACGATAGCGGGGGGGCATCATCTTGTGGCGTGCCGGCAGGTTGGCCCAGAACTGAAAACCCCACATCATCCCGGTGGGACTCTCCTTGGGCATCTCCTGATGGATGATACCGCTGCCGGCGGTCATCCACTGCACATCACCGGGGGTGATCACCCCCTTGTTGCCCATGCTGTCCCCATGCTCCACGACCCCTTCCAGCACGTAGGTGATGGTCTCGATCCCCCGGTGGGGATGCCAGGGAAAACCGGGCAGGTATTCGGCCGGATTGGCGGTGTGGAAGTCGTCCAGCATCAGAAACGGATCGAACTGCGGGACCTGCGAATAACCGAAGGCCCGTTTCAGATGCACCCCGGCCCCCTCGATGGTGGGGCGGCTCTTGAAGATCTTGGCGATGCGGCGGATGCTCATGGTCGTCACTCCTTGATGGATTCAGGTTTCATTCATACGTGCCACGGCGATAGATACGGGCAGACATATGCCCCTTCCCGTTACCTGGCATGATGGAATAAATGATCTTAGTATACCCCAATTTTCGCGCCAAAGGGATGGTGTGGCATTTTTTATGTCAACCCCGGCTCACGCCGTTGCTCACCTTGTCAAATCCATTGGTTACGATACACTTTCAACCGAAGGTCAGCTTAATGAGTGAGGTGTGGCCCCATGGGGGAATTCAGTTGGAGGCCGTGGATTGTCGTCATGGTGGCCATCTTGCTGGCGAATGTGCTGTTCGCCCTGTTTGCGCAGCAGAATATCCAGACGGCGGAGATCAGCTACAGCCGCTTCCGGGCGGAGCTGGCGGCCGACAACATCAAGCAGGTCAGGATCAAGGGGCCGATCATAACGGGCGAGTTCCGGGCCAGGACCAAGGTGAGCGAACAGGTTCAGGGGAAGGCGGTAGTGCGGGATGTGGCTGGTTTCGGCACCGTCATACCGGCCATAAGCGATCCGACCCTGATGCCGGATCTGTCGAGCCACAAGGTGGAGGTCACGGCTCTGTCCACGGAATCGTCGGCCATGGTCAACGCCTTGATCTACGTGGCCCCATGGCTGATCATCATCGGCATCTGGTGGTTCGGGACACGGGCGTTGCGTAACCAGGGGCCGGGCGGGATGCTGGGCGGCTTTTCCCGCTCCGGCGCCCGTACCTACACGACGCAGGAGAAGGTCGAGGTCACTTTCGATGATGTGGCCGGCCTGGAAAACAGCAAGCTGGAGCTGAAGGAGATCGTCGATTACCTGCGGAATCCGAAACAGTTCGAGCGGATCGGCGGCAAGGTGCCCAAGGGGGTGCTCCTGGTCGGCCCGCCCGGTACCGGCAAGACGCTGATGGCGCGGGCCGTGGCGGGTGAGGCTGGGGTGACTTTCTTCAGCATCTCCGCCTCCCAGTTTATCGAGATGTTCGTCGGAGTCGGCGCCAGCCGGGTGCGCGACCTGTTCACCAACGCCAAGAAGGCCGCCCCCAGCATCATCTTCATCGACGAGCTGGACGCGGTGGGGCGCAGCCGGGGAGCGGGCTTCGGCGGCGGCCACGACGAGCGGGAGCAGACCTTGAACCAGCTCCTGTCCGAGATGGACGGTTTCGACCAGCACCAGGAGGTGATCGTCATTGCCGCCACCAACCGGCCCGACGTGCTCGACCCGGCCCTGCTGCGCCCCGGCCGCTTCGACCGGCACGTGGTGATCGAGCGCCCCGACTGGCGCGACCGGGAGAAGATCCTCCTGGTAAATGTGGCTAAGATCGCCCTGGCCGAGGGGATCGACCTGGGGGTGGTTGCCCGGGGCACCCCCGGCATGACCGGCGCCGACCTGGAAAACCTGGTCAACGAGGCGGCCATCCTGGCATCGCGGGAGGGGGCGGACACGGTCGGCATGGAGCACCTGGAAAAAGCCAAGGACAAGATCCTGATGGGGGGCGAGCGCAAGATGTTCATCTCGCCCGAGGAAAAACGGGTCACCGCCTATCACGAGGCCGGCCACACCCTGGCGGCCCGGCTGCTTCCCGGTACCGACCCGATCCACAAGGTGACCATCATCCCCCGCGGCATGGCGTTGGGGGTCACCCAACAACTTCCCGAGGACGACCGCTACCACTATCCCCTGAGTTACCTGGAAAAGCGCCTGGTGGTGGCCATGGGCGGCCGGGTGGCGGAGCGGCTGGTGTTCGGTGAGGTGTCCACCGGCGCCCAGAATGACCTGAAGCAGGTGACCGACCTGGCGGAGAAGATGGTCTGCCAGTGGGGCATGAGCGACAAGGTAGGCCCCATGACCTTCAGCCGGGGCGAGGAACAGCCTTTTCTGGGGATGAAGCTGGCCGCGGAAAAGACCTTTTCCGAGGCCATGGCCTGGCGTATCGACCAGGAGATCGCCGCCTTTGTCCGCAGGGCCGAGCAGCGCGCCGAGGGGCTCCTTTCAGCCAACCGGTCCAAGCTGGACCGGTTGGCCGCGGCGTTGCAGGAAGAGGAAACCCTTGACGGGGCGCGGGTTGACGAGATCATCGGCGGATAAGCGGAAGGGGCGCAAGTTGACATCCGGCGGGCTCCGTGCTACATTACGGGCCATCATAATCTCCATACCCAGATGATAAACGATACTACTCAACCATCCGCGAGGATGGGGCGGAAAGCCTACAGGGTCTCATCGAGACAGCCGGGTTGCCGAAATATCACACGATATCCGGCCCCGGCTGTTCTGTTTCCGGGGCGGAATCCGGGATTGGGGAAAAAATATCGATGAGGAGGAACAACAATGAAGCACCGCCTGACCTGGAAACTTGCCCTTATCCTGACGCTCGCCGCATCGGCCGCCCACGCCGGCAACATCGGGGTGGACCTGAACCTTCACCTGGGCGATCAGCCCCGGCAGGTCGTCGTCTCAGGCCCGGTTGCACCACCCCCCGTGGTACGCATCGATGAGGACGTCAATTTCGTTTTCCCCCAAGCGCTCGGTTTTTACGTGGCCGTGGGGGTGCCCTATGATCTGTTCTACGTGGGCACCTCCTATTACGTCTTCCGCAACGGGGCCTGGCTCAGGGCGTCCACCAGCCGTGGGCCGTGGGTGGTCGTAGGCCGCCGCAGCCTGCCGCCGTCTCTCCGCAGGTACCAGATCGACAGGATACGCGCCTATCGCAACGCGGAGTACGACATCTACCGGCGCGACCGGGATCACTACCGTGGCCGGCACTTCATGGCCGGTCGCGAGCAGTGGAGAGAGCCGCGCAGGGACGAGAGGCACGAGGGGAGGGATGACCGCCGCCACGACCGGGGTGAACGGCACGGTCGGGATTGAGCGCGCGTAACGTCTGGCTGTCAATCCTGCCTCCGCCTTTAGGCCCGTAACCGGGCATTCCTGAACCCCCGGCTCTCCACCCCCCTTGACAAGGGAGTGGCGGGGAGCCGGGTATGCCCTTCGGGATTTATTCTTCCATTGCCCTGTCCCCGGTTCTGTCTTACAATCGCGCCAATGGCCGTCACATTCCCCCTGCGAACAACCATATATCTTCTCGCCTCCTTGCTGCTGGCCGGCCTGCTCTCCGCCTGCGCCGCGAAACAGGCCTCTGTCGCCGCTACGCCGGACAGCCGCCGGCCCAAGGCGTGGCAGCGGCCGTACGAGGTCAACGGCGAGCGCTATCAACCGCTCCCGAGCCACGAGGGTTTTGTCCAGGAGGGGCTGGCCAGTTGGTACGGCTCCGATTTCCACGGCAAGCGGACCAGCAACGGGGAGA